>NZ_JBFUIY010000010.1:0-230615 GCF_056401655.1 Allobosea sp. P4_E12
TCTGAGGTCCCGTCGCTGGGACGAGAGCCTGGCAAGGTCGTGTGTAAGGCTGTGATTGCCTCGGCAAATCACGCACCCCTAGATTGACCTGTCGGCTCTGGATCTGATGGCATGGTGTGGCGGTCTTCGTACTGACCACGGACAGAAGCATGATCCTGGCGACGAGATATCGTTCAGAGGGACTTGACGATCAAAGGCCCATTACAGAAGCCTTACGGATAACCGAACCGTGACTTGGTGGCGCGCACCTGGGAGATCGCCCTAGCGTCATTGCCCGCGGCGCAACTCGTGCGGGCATTGGCAATCTCGGCACTGACGCGGCTGTGCACGCCCTTGGTGGTGTGGCCGGTCGCGAGGTCGTTATCCATCACCGCCTGGAAACGTTCGACCTCGCCCGAGCAGCCCGATCCGCTCGGCATGCGGAAGGTGCTGGGCGTCACGCCCGGTGCTGCCTGCTCCGGAGCCGGGGCGGGCGGTGGTCCTGCTGTCTGGCAGGCGGCGAGAAGGAAGCCGGCGAGGGCGGGGATCAAGAACGAAGTGGCGCGCATCGCATGCAGGCTCCGGCTGGCGAACGGCCGGGACAATGACCGATTCCCCGCGCGGTTCCAATCGCCTCCGCTCGCAGGTCAGTCCGTCAGTAGGAGGCGGGAGGCAGCCAGTGTCAGGAACCCCGAGAAAGCGGCGGCCAGCCAGATTGCGTCGAGTCCGATCATGTGATGCGCAAGAGCGCCGGCAACCGCTCCGCTCAGCAGCCCAAGCCAGAGCGTGAAATGGCGCAGCCAGGCGAGGCGGGAGCCGCCAAGCAGGGCCCCGGCGATGCGTTGCCCCATCTTTACCAGCGTGCCGGTCATGTAGGTCAGGCCGATCGTGACCTCGCCGTCGCGCTGGAAGACGGAGTTTTCCATGCCCATGGCGACGGCGAGCATGGCGATGCTGATGCCGGCCTCTCCCAGCCTGTCGGACAGCGCAGCGATGAAGAGACAGATCGTCAGAGCTGCCAGCACGGCGGTATGCCGCCTCGTCCGGGCAAAATGTCCGACGAGCGAGCCGAGCACCACGCCGCCGACGAAGAGCATGATGATACCGCCTGCCAGCGCGATACCGCCGAGATGGCCGTTGGCGAGTTCGATCCCGAGCCGCGTCGTATTCCCGGTCATGAAGGACACGAAGAAACCGCCAAGGCTGATGAAGCCGAGCGCATCGACATAGCCTGCAAGACAGGTCAGCCCGACCGCAAGACCGATCGTGCGGCGGTCGTAGCGCATCATCGGATATCTCTCCCCAGCCTGCCCGGCGATCGAATGCGATTCGCGGGGAGCGGACAATGCATGCCGCGCCAGCAGTTGCGGCCCGGTCAGGATAGCGAGACTCCGGCCGGGACGACGTTGCAAACTTCGCATGCGTCACATGCTTGCGCACCGCGGGTGCTTTCGGTTACATCGTGTCCAGTCGAACGAGGAACGCCCGTGGCCGCATCTGCCACCCATGCCTGGATCCTGAGCCGCGCCGCTGCGCGGACGGTCGGCATGCGCGCTCCGCTTGGCCTTGGTCAGCTTCTTCTCCTTAGCCGCCCCTGAGGGCCGGCCGGGCATGCATGCCTGGGCGCTCAGGGGAGTGACGAGAACCGCCTTCCAGACCTAACGCGCCCATCCCAACGACCGCGGCGCGACCCAATCAGGATCACGACCATGACCAACGCTTCCCAGACTGCATCCTCCAAGGACCGGGTGCTGATCTTCGACACCACTCTGCGTGACGGTGAACAATGCCCCGGCGCGACCATGACCTTCGAGGAGAAGCTGGAGGTCGCGGATGTGCTGGACGCCATGGGCGTCGACATCATCGAGGCCGGATTCCCGATCGCGTCCGATGGCGATTTCGAGGCCGTCTCGGAAATCGCCAAGCGGATCAAGCGTGCGACCGTTGCCGGGCTGGCGCGCGCCATCAGCGCCGATATCGCTCGGGCAGGGGAAGCCGTCCGCCACGCGGTGAAGCCGCGCATCCACACCTTCGTCTCGACCTCTCCGATCCATCTGCAGCATCAGATGCGCAAGACCGAGGATGAGGTTCTGGAGATCATCACCAGGACCGTCGCCCAGGCGCGCAACCTGGTCGAGGATGTCGAGTGGTCGGCGATGGATGCGACGCGCACGCCGATCGAGTATCTCTGCCGGGCGGTCGAGACGGCGATCAAGGCGGGGGCGACGACGATCAACCTGCCCGATACCGTCGGCTACGCGACGCCGGACGAGTATCGCACCATGTTCAGCTCGATCCGCGAGCGCGTGCCGAATGCCGACAAGGCGATCTTCTCGGTGCACTGTCATAACGATCTCGGCCTGGCTGTCGCCAACTCGCTGGCCGGCATCGAGGGCGGCGCGCGGCAGGTCGAATGCACGATCAACGGCATCGGCGAGCGCGCGGGCAACGCGGCGCTGGAAGAGGTGGTGATGGCCCTGCGGGTCCGTGGCGACGTCCTGCCCTACGATACCGGCATCGAGTCGGCCATGCTGATGCGTGCGTCGAAGGCGGTTTCCACCGCCTGTTCCTTCCCGGTGCAGTACAACAAGGCGATCGTCGGTCGGAACGCTTTCGCCCATGAAAGCGGCATTCACCAGGACGGCATGCTGAAGCACCAGCAGACCTATGAGATCATGACGCCCGCCTCGGTCGGCGTGACCAAGACCTCACTGGTGATGGGCAAGCATTCGGGGCGCGCCGCCTTCCGCTCCAAGCTGAAGGACATGGGCTACGATCTCGGCGACAACCAGCTGGAGGACGCCTTCACCCGGTTCAAGGCCTTGGCCGATCGCAAGAAGCACGTCTATGACGAGGATATCGAAGCGCTGGTCGACGAGAACATCGCAACCGCGCATGACCGCGTGAAGCTGGTCTCGCTGACGGTGATCGCCGGCACGCGTGGCCCGCAGCGGGCCATGATGAAGCTGGATGTCGAAGGGCGCGTCGTCGCCGAGGAAGCCGAAGGCAACGGGCCGATCGATGCGGTCTTCAAGGCGATCAAGGCGATCGTGCCGCACGAGGCCCATCTGGAGCTCTACGACGTCCATGCCGTGACGGAGGGCACCGATGCCCAGGCCGAGGTTTCTGTCAGGCTCTCCGAGGGCGGTGCGTCGGTCACTGGCCGCGGCGCCGACCCCGACACTCTGGTCGCTTCGGCCAAGGCCTATCTCTCGGCGCTCAACAAGCTGATCGCGCGCGGTGCGCGCGTGCATGCGCAGGCGGCTGCGGAGTAGCTGCCACCCTTCAACTGCGGGCCCCGGGCGAGACGATGAGTTCGTCCCGGGGGCTTGCGGTAAAGTGATGTTCCGGCGGTTTGCAACGAGACCGGTGATGCTGCGTCAGCCGGGCTTGCTACCTCTGGCGACCAGGGCCGGCGACGGCACGGCATAGATGCCGTTGCGCTCGTATGCGGAGACCCGTTCGCGCAGATATTCCTTGATCCTGGCCAGGTTCTCCGGACGCTGCAGGCGCAGGACAGCTGCGGCGCGGACCGTGCCGGATGAAATGGCGTCGATGATCGCGTCGGGAGATGAAACGCGCCAGACCAGCGGGACTTCCATGGTCGATATATTCACGAAACCGGCTCGGGCGGGCAACTGGGCGGCGAAGCCCGGTTCGCCATAGCTGAAGAAGTTGGGGCCGGGAGGCAGCCCCACGTCCAGTGAGCCATGAGCGTGGATCGCGTCATAGACCATCGAGAAAGCGATGCACTTCGTCGCGTCGCTCCACGAGGCGTAGGCAAAGCGCCCGGCGGGTTTGAGAGTGCGGCAGGCCTCGGCCAGTGCCTTGTCCGGATCGGGCAGGTGGGGCAATCCGAAGGCGTTGAGGACGGCATCGAACTCACCATCGGCAAAAGGGAGGGCCTCGGCATCCCCCTCCACAAAGCGGATATCTGGATAGGTCTGCTGTGCCAGCCGAATCTGGACTGCGGAAAAGTCCAGGCCGATGGCATCTGCGCCATGATCACGCGCGGCGGCCGCCACATAGCCGACACCGCAGGCGACATCGAGAACCCTATCGCCCGCATTCAGGTCGGCGGCGCGGATCAACTCGGGGATGCAACCCGATGTCACTTCGCCCAGATTGCGATGATAGGCGAGCGCGACCGTCGCCGAGCCCCAGCCCGTCTGCTCGAGATTCCCGAAGGCACTGGATGCGGCCATCAAACGGGCCTCCCCATTACACTCCGCTTGGCCGCGGTCGCGCGGCGCGCATCGTACCTGAGAATAGCACGATCGGAGCGAAACGTCCGCTCGCCCTCACACCGGCCAGCCCTCGTCCGCTTTGATCGTCGCCAGCACGAAGGAGGAGCGCATGTCCGCGACGCCGGGCAGCGTCAGCAGGCGCTGCATCGCGAATTCGCCATAGGCCTCGATATCGTCCGCGACGATATGAACGAGCAGGTCGCATTCGCCGGTCATGGCCTGACAGGAGATCACTTCCTCGAAGGATTTGAGCTTCTCGACCAGCCTTGTCCGCCAGTCCGGGTCGGATTGCGAGAGCTTGACGAAGGCATAGGCTTCGACGCCGTGGCCGAGTGCGCGCCGGTCCAGTTCCGCGCGGTAGCCAGTAATGATGCCGTCCTCCTCCAGCGCCTTGAGCCTGCGCAGGCAGGGCGAGGCCGCCATGCCGATCTCTTCGGACAGCGCTGCGTTGGTGATCCGGCCATTACGCTGCAGGGCGCGCAGGATCCGCCGATCGGTCTCGTCGAGCCGAGACGGGTTTGCAGGATGGTGGGGCATCATCGGACCTCAATCCATTTCCTCGGGTCATATCCTGCCAACAGACGTGTCGAAGAACAAGAAATGGTCAGGACATGACCGTCGGCTCCGCGCATGCTCAGTGCATGCAAGGGAGGTGCGCCATGTCGACCGATCCGTTCTCCCGCTCCGGCTTGAAGCCGCATGAAATACCAGAGGATTTCGTCGTCGATCAACGTTTCGACGCCTATTCGCGGGCTGATCATGAAACCTGGTCGCGGCTGCATCGACGCCAGGCCGAGTTGCTCCGCGGTTGCGTCTGCGACGAATATTTCGAGGGGCTCACTGCGCTTGGCATCGCTGCCGATGGCATTCCCGATTTTCGCGACCTGAACCGCGTGCTCGAAGCGGCGACCGGCTGGACGGTGGTGGCCGTGCCGGGGCTGGTGCCGGACCGGGTCTTCTTCACGCATCTGGCGGCACGCCGCTTCCCAGCGGGCTTCTGGATCAGGCGGCCAGAGGAGTTCGACTACATCGAGGAGCCGGACATCTTCCATGACATCTTCGGCCATGTGCCGCTGCTGATGAACCGGGCCTATGCCGATTTCGTCGCGGCCTATGGCGAGGCGGGATTGCGACTGCATGATGCCGCCGATCTTGCGCGGCTGGCGCGGCTCTACTGGTACAGCGTCGAGTTCGGGCTGATCGAGACCAAGTCCGGCCTGCGCATTTTCGGTGCCGGCATCGCCTCCTCGCCGGGGGAGACGATCTTCGCGCTCGAGAGCACATCACCCAACCGCATCGCCTTCGATGCGGTCCGCGTGATGCGTACGCTCTACCGCATCGACGATTACCAGCAGAGCTATTTCGTGATGCCCGGCTTCGACGCCATGCCGGCGCTTGATGAAACATCGCTGGCGATGACCTTGTCCCAGGCGCGGGCCGGGGCCGATATCGATCCGGAAATGGCGCTGCCGGCGGATCGTCTTTTCCAGCGTGGTGATCAGAGCCACCATCGGCAAACGCAGATCGCCTCCTGAGCTGCCGGGGAGAACCGGTTTTCCCCTGAAATCACAGCGATTTCGCTGCCGCCGTCTTGGCGGCGGCAGCGCGCTTGCCTTCTATGTCCGTTCGTGACGCGAGCATGGTCGCGGCTTGGCTGGGGAGCGTGAGGCATGGCTGGCTATTTTCCGAAATGGACATTGAAAACAACCGGCGCGGTGATGCCGGATGAGCGGCTGCCGACCGGGCAGACGATCGTCGCGGGGTTGCAGCACGTCGTTGCCATGTTTGGCTCGACAGTGCTGGCACCGCTGCTGATGGGGTTTGACCCCAATGTCGCGATCTTCTTCTCGGGCATCGCGACGCTGCTCTTCTTCGTGATCACCAGGGGGCAGCTGCCGAGCTATCTCGGTTCCTCCTTTGCCTTCATCGGCGTGGTGATCGCTGCGACGGGCTATGCCGGGGCTGGCCCCAACGCGAATATCGGGGTGGCGCTTGGCGGCATCATCGCCTGCGGCGCGGTCTATTTCGCCATCGGCCTGATCGTGCAGGCCGTCGGCACCAACTGGATCGAGAAACTGCTGCCGCCCGTGGTCACCGGCGCGGTTGTCGCCGCGATCGGTCTCAACCTGACCGCGGTCGCGATGAACATGATCTCGGCGAGCCCCTATACGAAATGGATCGCGTTGTTCACCGTCGTCGCGGTCGCGCTGGTGGCGGTTTACGGGCGCGGGCTGGCGCAGCGGCTGCCGGTGTTGATCGGCGGCCTCACGGCCTATGTGGTCTATGCTGCGACGGCCTCATCTTTCGGCGCTCCGACAATCGATTTCGGGAAGATCGCCGCAGCATCCTGGTTCGGCTTGCCGAATTTCGTCGCACCGGTCTTCGATTTCAAGGCGATGGCGCTGATCGCTCCGGTCGCGATCATCCTGGTCGCGGAGAATCTCGGGCATATCAAGGGCATTGCCGTGATGACCGGCCGTAACCTCGATCCGCTGATCGGGCGCGGCTTCATGGCCGACGGGTTGGGGACCATCATCGCCGGGTCGGGCGGCGGCACGGGCGTCACGACCTATGCCGAAAACATGGGCGTGATGGCGGTGACGCGGGTCTATTCGACCCTGGTCTTCGTCGCTGCGGGCGTGATCGCACTGGTGCTCGGCTTCTCGCCCAAATTCGGCGCGGTGATCGGCACGATCCCGGTCGCAGTGCTGGGCGGTCTCGCTGTCGTCGTCTTCGGCCTGATCGCTGCGACTGCGGGCCGGATCTGGGTCGAGAACAAGGTCGATTTTTCTGCGCCGAAGAACCTCATCACGGTTGCGACCGCGCTGATCCTCGGCGCCGGCGATCTCAAACTGCCGATTTTCGGCTTCGAACTCGGCGGAATCGGCACCGCTACCTTCGGTGCGATCGCACTTTACCACCTGCTCAATCGCCGCACTGCGTGAGGATTTCTCGCAGTTGCACACAGGCATTTAGCCGGAGTGCATTTTTCTGCTCAAACGGGGTGGACAGGGCAGGGGGCGTTTGTTACACGCCCCCTGCCTGACGCGGTTCCGGCCGGCAGAAAGGCAACGTCTTCGTGGCGTATGGGTGATTAGCTCARTTGGYAGAGCAGCTGACTCTTAATCAGCGGGTCGTAGGTTCGAGCCCTACATCACCCACCACGAACCTTCCTTGAAGTTCAGATATTTAGCCCCGCCTGGGGACCGGCCTTGCCCGGGACCGGCATGGTTGTTTTGCGGCTCGTGCTGCATGTTCCGGTATGCATTCGTGCCGAGCCGGCCAAATCTTCGACCCAGCGTAGCAGCGGCAACTTCGGCCAGATTCCAGCGCTCCGCACAGCCGGACGAGCGCCCCGTTTGAACGAAGGCGTGTGCGCGGATCAGCCCTGTTCGAAAATCGCCGGCGTGCCGCCGGTGTGCAGGATGCAGGCCGCGTCATCGGGCGAAATGATGCGGTCTTCCGCCAGCTTCAGAAGCCCGGCGAAGGTTTTGGCCACGTAGGTCTGTTCAAGGATCAGCGCCTCATGCCGGGCAAAGAGAGCTGCCGCCTGAACCGATGCCGGCGTGGGGGTGCCATATCCCTCGCCGAGTTGTCCGAGGTCGATGCGGACGCGGTCGAGACACCCTGATGGCAGGGCTCGGCCAACAAGCCCAGCAAGGTCGCGCAGGATAGCGTCGAGACGGCGCCGAAGGGTACAAGCGTCGTATTCGACGCTGACCAGATGGAAGGTCCACGGCAGTCCGAGGACGGCCGCTCCGAAGATCATTCCCGCTTCCGTCACGCCCATCGAGCCGGGAAGTACGATGTGCCGGAGATCGAGACTCAGCGCCTGGGCCTGTTCGGATAACTCCTGCGCCGCCCGGACATAGCCCAACGCCCCCAGAACCGGATCGCCAATCAGATAGGGCCGTCGTCCCGCTGCCACGAGTTCGGCGATTGTCTGCCACGCCAGCCGCCCACGCTCCTCCTCGCCAACGGGGCCGAGCATCTGGATGTCGGCCCCCAGTCGCTTCGTCAGCAGGGCGTTGCCGCGCAGAGGAGCCGATGGGTCGCCGGCATAGAGGACGAGCATGTCGATGCCGATTTTTGCCGCCGCCGCCGCGGCCAGCCGGCATTGGTTGGAGGGCAGGCCGCCGGCCACCACCAACATGTCGCTCTTCCGTGCGAGCGCTTCTCCGATCCAGAATTCGAGGCTGCGCACCTTGTTGCCGCCGAAGGCCAGCGGCATGCAATCGTCGCGCTTGATCCAAAGCTGCGGATGCCCGGTCACACGGCCGATGCGGCGCATCGGCTCAAGCGCCGTTGGGCCGCCGACGAGATCGATCCGCGGAAACGCGCTCAGCATGACGTGGTCCAGATCCAGAATGCAGGGGCGCCGCCGCGACGCCGAGCATGGCGAGACAAGCGAAGCGCCCTATAGCAATAGACAAGCCCGGCGGCGGTGCAATCCAGCGCTCGATGCTGACGTTCAGGACGTCCGGGCTTGTCGGCGTGCCGCATTTGCCTCCGCATATTGCAGCAACCGGTCCAGATCATCGCGCGCGATGTCAAAGGTCTCGCCCATTTGCGCCAGAGCTTCGTCGATATCCGCCGCGATGAAGGGCGGAGCTGAGCCCGTCGGGAGTTTGTTCAGCTCGGTTCGTGCTGCACGATGGGGATAGGAGCGGCGCGAGAGGGCATGGAATGCCACCCCGAGCGCAACCAAGGCCAGCGAGTTCAACCCGACGGGGATCAGCGGGAACAGAGAGCCCCATTTGGCGACAGCCGAGCCACCAAGTGCGGCAGTCAGGGCAACCGCGCCGCCGGGAGGATGAAGCGACCGCGTGACCGACATGACGGCGATCGCAAGCGCCACCGCGAGCGCCGCGGCGAGGGTGACGTCAGGAACCGCCCAGGCAACGCAAAGGCCGACGCAGGCGGAGATGACGTTGCCACCAATGACGGGCCAGGGCTGGGCAAGAGGGCTTGTCGGAACGGCGAAGATCAGGACCGCGGAAGCCCCAATCGGCGCAACAACCAAGGGAGAAGGGGCCGGGAAGAGCAGGCCGGCTGCGGCGGTCAACGCAATGGCGACGAACGCGCCCGCACAGGCGATCAGACGTTCCGAGATCGTGGCGCCGGCGAGAATGGGACTGAAGAGTTTCACGCTGCCCGCACTGGTCCGATCGGTCGGGAGCGCTGCTTGTAATATGAGCATTGCGCACAGATCAACGGAAATTGCTATAATTCACGTTATTGTACGTTAATTTGGCGGCGGGGAGCTGGATGCAGCGGGGCGAGACCCAGGCGCCAGAAGTCTTGCCCGGTTCTTCCTGCACTGTTGATCAGTTCCGCTGCCGGGTAGAGAAATGAGGCTTCGCCGTGGCGTCGGGATTCGCTTCGCATGCTGACCGAACTCGACATTGTCCTGAAACTGCTCTGCGGTGCGCTTGCCGGCATCGCTGTGGGTTGGCAGCGGACGCTGAGGCACAAGAGCGCAGGAATTCGCACCTTCGGCCTTGTCGGTGTTGGCGCGGCGGCCGCAGCGGCCATCTTCAGCGGTGAGCTCTACGGGGCGCCCCATCCCGACGCCGCGAGCCGCGTCGTGCAAGGCGTCCTGACCGGCATCGGCTTCCTGGGGGCGGGCGTCATCATTCGGCGCGAGAATGACCGCATGCCGCATGGGCTGACGACAGCAGCGGCCGTCTGGGTGACAGCGGCGCTCGGTTCTGCGGCCGGGCTTGGTCACTGGCGTGTGGCGCTTACCGGCACGGCCATCGCGCTCGCCCTGCTCGCCATCGACCATTCGATCGAGCGTTGGGCGCAGGGACGACCGCCGAACGACGATCAATTCTCGGAGGGAGATGGCTCTCGATCCAAGGCAGGGACCGAGTCCGGAGATTCTTCGGGGCCCTGACCGGCGGGCCGTTCCTCCGCGCTCCTCCGTACGATGACACTGATGCCGCCGCCATCGAGCGGCGCTTTCGGAATGCCGGGGCGTTTGGTGGGCTGGCCGCGAACCTTCGCGGCTTCGACGCGTTGATGACCGAACAAGGAGTTCGTGATGTCCGCGACGACCACCGATCGGCTCAACTCACCGGGCGTGCCGCAGCCGCCATTTCCGCCGCCCGAGGCCCCGCCTCTGACGCCGGCAGAAGTCCCGCCGGCGCCGCCGGTCGAATCGCCGCCAGAGGAAGAGCCGGTCGGCGTCCCGCGCGATCCGCCGCCGGAGCTGCCACCGAATGTGCCGCCGGAGAGGCCTCCGGCGACACCGTTCGATCTGCCGCCCGACAGGGGGCCGCGTAAGCCTGTCGAATAGGCCTCAGAGTGCCGGCGTGTTGCCCTCGCCGAGATCCCAGTAGAGGCCCGCCATCATGCCGAGTCCCTCGCGCGCGATGGCGACGGGCAGGTGCTCGTCGGGAGCATGCTGGGAGCAGCCGGGATAGGAATGCGGCACCCAGATGGTGCGCAGGCCCAGGATCTCCGAGAAGATGTCGTTCGGCAGCGAGCCGCCGAGATTGGGCAGCAGCGCGGGCTTCTTCTCTGTGGTCCTGGCGATCGAAGCGAGCGCCCAATGCACCCATGCATCCTCGGGATCGAGGCGGGTCGCGTTGAAGATCTCGTCACGAGCGAGCGTGACCTCGACCATGCCGAAGCCGTGGCGCTTGAGGTGACGACGCAGCGCCGGCAGCACCTCCTGCGGGTCGATGCCGACCACGAAGCGGAGCTGGCAGCGGGCCCAGGCGCTCGGGGGCACGGCGTTCACGGGGGTTTCCGGCACGCCGGACTTCATCGCCAGCACGTCGAAGGAGCACCAGCCGAACACCTGCTCGGCGGGCGACAGGCCGGGCTCGCCCCATTCCGGATCGATCGTCGGGCCGTCCGGGCCGCCATCGACCTCGCAATCGGCGAGTGCCTTGCGCACCGGCTCGGGCAACTCTTTCGGCACCCACTCATGGATGCGGATCTGGCCGGTCGGGGAGGCGATCGAAGCGATGACATGGGCCAGCTGGATGGCGGGATCGGAGAGGATGCCACCCCAGTTGCCGGAATGGTGGCCGCCTTCGCGGGCAGTGATGGTGAGATCGAAGGTGACCCCGCCGCGCGAGCCGAGGAAGACCGTCGGGCGCTCGGCATTGAGGCGCGGCCCGTCCGAGCCGATCAGCACATCGGATTTGAACAGCTCCTTCTGCTCGGTGCAGAGCTCGCGCAGGCCGGGCGAACCGCATTCCTCGCCCATCTCGATCAGATATTTGGCGTTGAAGCCGAGCTTGCCGCGCGTTTCGAGGACGGCACGCAGGGCGTTGATGTTGATGACGTGCTGACCCTTGTTGTCGACGACGCCACGGCCATACCAACGGTCGCCGCGCTCGGTCAGTGTCCAGGGAGAGAGGCCCTCGCTCCACTGCTTGTCGAGGCCGCGGATCACGTCGCCATGGCCATAGCCGAAGATCGTCGGCAGGCTCGGGTCCTCGATACGCTCGGCGAAAAGGAACGGGCCCTTGGCGCGCGGATGGTTCAGCGTCCTGCAGGTGAAGCCGAGCGATTCCAGCAGCGGCTGCATTTCCCTCTCGAGATACTCGCTCAGAACCGGAGCACGCTCGGGGTTCTGGCTCTCGGTCGGCATCGCTACGAGGCGCGTAAGGTCGCTCTTGAACTTGCCGCTGTCGAAATAGTCATATGCATGCGCAATCGCCTTGGCGCGGGTCATGGTCGTCTCCTTGGATGTCAGGATGCAGTCGCGCCTGAGGCGGCGGATTCGTAGAGATGGCAGGCGACCAGCCCGCTCTCGTCCTGGCGCAGCTTTGGCGTCACCGTCGCGCATTGCGCCATCTTCGCCGGGCAGCGCGGATGGAAGGGGCAGCCGGGCGGCGGGTTGAGCGGGTCGGGAAAGGCGAGGCCGAGGCCGGTTTCCGGGATGCCCTTGCCCGGCTCCGGCGTCAGCACCGAGGCGAGCAGCGCCTTGGTGTAGGGATGGCGCGGCGCCTTGAAGAGGGTCGCGGTATCGGTCAGCTCGACGACCCGGCCGAGATACATCACGGCGACACGGGTCGCGATATGCTCCACCACCACGAGATTATGGCTGATGAAGACATAGGTCAGGCCAAGCTCGCTACGCAGGTCGTTGAGCAGGTTGAGGATCTGCGACTGCACGGAGACGTCGAGCGCCGAAGTCGGCTCGTCGCAGACCACCATCTCGGGGTTTAGGATCAGCGCACGTGCGATGGCGACGCGCTGGCGCTGGCCGCCCGAGAGCTCGCGCGGATACCGGTCCGCGAAGCGCCTGGGAAGGCCGACCTTCTCGAGGATGTCGATGGCGCGCTTGCGCCGCTCGGCCGCTGTGCCAAGGCCCTGCACCGCGAGCGGCAGCGCGACGATCGAGGCAATCGTCCGGCGCGGGTTGAGCGAGGAATAGGGGTCCTGGAAAACCGGCTGCACCCGCCTGGCCATGCCGAGCCGCCCGAGCTTGCCGACATTCTCGCCGGAGAGCGCGATCTCGCCGCTCGAAGGCGGCAACAGGCCGAGCAGCATGCGCGCCAGCGTGGACTTGCCGCAGCCGGACTCGCCGACGATGCCGAGCACCTCACCCTTGGCGATCGCCAGCGATACGCCGTTGACCGCGTGCAGCGTGCGCTTGCCCTTGAACAGGCCCTGGCTGACCGAGAAGGAACGGGTCAGCTCGCGGGCCTCGAGCAGGATCTCGGGTTGCGCGAGGTTGGGAGGCGAGAGAGCGCCGCTCATGCCGCGTCCTCCAGGATGCAGCGCCAACTCTGGCCGTCAGGCCGGTGGCGCAAGGGTGGGGTTTGCGCACATGCCGCTTCAGCGTGCTGACAGCGATCGCGGAAGCTGCAGCCCTTGATCTCGCCGATGAGCGAGGGAACGACACCGGGAATGACGCCGAGCTTGCCGCCCGGCTCCGTGCGTCCGGGGACAGGAATGCAGTCGATCAGTCCCTGGGTGTAGGGGTGGCGCGGCTGGCGGAAGATCGCTTCCGTCGGGCCTTCCTCGACGATCTGCCCGGCATACATCACGCCGACCCAGTCGGCGATGCGCGCGACGATGCCGAGGTCGTGCGTGATCAGCACCATGGCGATCCCGAGCTCCTGCTGGAGGTCGGCAAGCAGTCTCAGGATCTGCGCCTGGATGGTGACGTCGAGCGCCGTGGTCGGTTCGTCGGCGATCAGCAGTTCGGGGCCGCACATCAGCGCCATGGCGATCATCACGCGCTGGCGCAGGCCGCCCGAGAGCTGGTGCGGATACTGGCCGAGACGCTGGGCGGCATTGGCGATGCCGACCTTGTCGAGCAGATGGGTCGCGCGCTCGCGTGCCTCCGTCTCGCTCGCCTTCTTGTGCAGGCGATAGGCCTCGGTCATCTGGTCGCCGATGGTGTAGGCCGGATTGAGGGCCGTCATCGGTTCCTGGAAGATCATCGCCATGCGGTTGCCACGCAGGCTGTTGATGCGCTTGGCACCAGCCCTGGCGAGGTCTTCGCCGGCAAAGCCGAGCTTGCGGGCGCTGCGTTTCGCAGCCTTCGGCAGCAGGTCCATGATCGCAAGCGAGGTCATCGACTTGCCGCAGCCGGACTCGCCGACGAGGCAGAGTGTCTTGCCACGCTCGACCTTGAAGGAGAGGTCGCGGACCGCATGGAGCGGGCCGCGCGGGGTGGCGATGTCGACGGTGAGACCGTCGACATCCAGAATCACGGTGTTGTCGGCGGCCTGCATCAGGTGCGACCCTCCGGCGAGATCACGTCGCGCAGGCCGTCACCGGCGAGGTTGATCGCGAAGATGAGCACGGCGAGCGCCGTGCCGGGCAGGGCGATGAGCCAGAACGAGAAGAACATGTAGGCCTTGGCTTCGGAGATCATCAGCCCCCATGAGGGCAGGGGCGGCTGCACGCCGAGCCCGAGGAAGGAGAGCGCCGCCTCGAGCAGGATGGCGCTCGCCGCTTCCAGCGTGGCGACGACGATGAGATGCGGAGCGATGTTGGGCAGCACCTCGCCGAGGATGATGCGCGTGGTCGAGGCGCCGGCGGCCTGGGCGGCGGCGACATAGTCGAGCGAGCGGACCTGCTGGGTTGCGCTGCGCATGACGACCGCGAACCGGTCCCATTTCAGCAGGCCGAGCACCAGGATGACGATCCAGAGCGAGGAGCCGACGATGGCGACGACCGCAAGCGCGACCAGGATCACCGGCATCGACAGGCGCGTCGTCACCAGGAACGTCATCAGCATGTCGATGCGGCCACCGAAATAACCGGCGAGCAGGCCCATCGTCGTGCCGATCAGGCCCGAGATGACGACGACGCTTATGCCGATCAGCAGCGAGATCCGGGCGCCGTAGAGCAGGCGTGAGAGATAGTCGCGCCCGAGCGGATCGGTTCCGAGCGGGTGGGCCCAATTGCCCTTCTCGTACCAGAACGGCGGCACATTGCGGGCCGTCAGGTTCTGCAGATAGGGATCATGTGGCGCCAGAACCGGCGCGAGCAGCGCGATTGTGATGAAGAGCAGCAGCAGGCCGACGCCGAAGACGAAGGCCTTCTGGCCGAGCATGCGGCGCAGCAGCTTGCGGGCTTCGGAAAGCTCGGGAGCGTCGGGAGCGGAGAGTGCGGTTTCGCTCATGATCAAGCCACCCTGATGCGCGGGTCGAGCCAGGCATTGGCGATATCGGCCGCGAGCGTAAGCAGGACGTAGACGACCGAGAGCAGCAGGACGACGACCTGCATGACCGGGAAATCCTTGTAGGTAATGCTCTGATAGGCGAGGTAGCCGAGCCCATCGAGCGCGAAGATCGTTTCGATCACCACCGAGCCGCCGAGCAGGAAGCCGAGCTGGACGGCGGCGAGCGCCACCACGGGGACGACCGCGTTGCGCAGCGCGTGCTTGAACACGACCTTGCCGGGTGGCAGCCCTTTGGCACGGGCGGTGCGGATGTAGTCGGCGGAGAGTACTTCGATCATGCCGGCGCGGATCAACCGCATGAAGGCAGGCGCGGCGTAATAGCCGAGCGCCACGGTCGGCATGACGTAGTGCAGCCAGCTATCGGAGCCGGAAACCGGCAGCCAGCGCAGGGTGATCGAGAACAGCATCACCAGGATCAGCGCGAAGAAGAAGTTCGGCATCGCCTGGCCGACGACGGCGATCGCCAGCGCAACGCGATCGATCCAGCTATTGGCGTAGATCGCCGCGAGCACGCCGAGCGGAATCGAGATCAGCAGCGCGAAGGCGAGCGATGTCAGGCCTAGGATCAGCGTTACCGGGAGCTTGGCCATCACCAGCGAGGCGACGTCCGTCTTGAAATAGATCGACGTGCCGAGATCGCCGGAGAGTGTCCGCCAGAGCCAGTCGAGATACTGCACGAGGATCGGCCGGTTCAGGCCGTAGGTCTCACGGATCAGGTCGATATCGGCCTGCTGCGCACCTTCGCCGGCGATCGCGACCGCGACATCGCCCGACAGGCGCAACAGGAAGAAGGCGATGGCCGAGACGGCGAGCGCGACAAGCAGCGCCAGACCCAGCCGTTTGAGAATGAAGCCTAACACGTGGTGCTTCCAATGATGTTCATGGGGAACGGAATCCCTGGTCATCCCGGCCTGAGCGCGCCGGAAAGCGGGGATCCACATCTGAATCCCTGTTCCGAGACGCTCAGGCATGGATTCCGGATCGGCGCGGTCAGCACCGATCCGGGAAGACGCTTGGCTCGATCTGAGCGGAGAGCGTGCTACTTCCAGCTCATTTCCCAGAAGCGGACGAGCTCGTCCGGATAGGCCTTGAAGATCAGGTCCTTGTTCGCGACGTAATAGACCGGCAGCGAATAGAGCGGCGCGGCATAGGCCTTGTCGGCGATGATCTTCAGCGCCTCCTTATAGGCCTCCCTGCGGACCTCCGGCGCGACCGAGTTGTTGCCCTTGTTCAGCAGGTCGCGGACCTGCGGATCACGGGTGATGTCCTCGCTGCGGAAGGCGAAATAGTTCGGTGTGTTGGCCGAGACGTCGTTGACCGAGAACGAGCCCCAGGTCTGGTGCGTCAGCATCGCCTTGTTGGTGGCGATCAGCTCGCGCATGGCGGCGTATTGCAGGAAGCGCAGGTTGGTCTTGATGCCGACGGCCTGGAGATAGCCGATCAGCGCCTCGGTCTGATTGCGTTCGCGATAGGCGACGATGTCGAGCGTGAGGTCCTTGACGCCAGCCTCGGCGAGCAGCGCCTTGGCCTTGGCAGGGTCGTAGGGGTAGCGCGCGGCGCCCTCGTCCGTGCAGCCGAACTGCGAGGGGAAGCAGATCGTATTGATGACGCGCGAGCCGTCGCCAACGATGTTCTTGACCATCGCCTCGCGATCGATGGCGTGGATGATCGCCTTGCGGACGCGCTCATCCTTGAGCGCCGGGGAGGGCGTGTTCTCGAGGATGTTCATCTGCATGAAGACGATGCGCATCGTCTCGCCGGAGACGACCTGCAGCATCGGCACGGTCTTGAGCTGGTCGGCCTGATCCTTGGGCACGTGCATGATCAGGTCGCCACCGCCCGACAGCATCTCGGCCATCTGGGTCTGGCGGTCGGGGATGAAGCGGATTTCGATCTTGCCGACCTTGGCCTGCGCCTTGGGCGAATCCTTGAAGTAGTCCTTGTTGGTCTCAAGGGTGATCGACTTGCCGGGGACGTAGTTCGTGACCTTGTAGGGGCCCGAGCCGACCGGCTTCTCGTTCTGCCCCTTGGGGCCGACCTTCTCGTAATACTCGTTCGGATGGATCACGACTGGACCGGCAAGATACTCGATCGCAGCCGGGAAGATCTCCTTGGTGGTCAGGCGGACCTTGTACTTGTCGAGCTTCTCGGCCTTCTCGATCCAGTTGACGTTGCCCTGGGTGACGACCTTGCTTTCGGGCTTGGCGACGAAATTCAGGGTGTAGACCACGTCATCGGCGTCGAATTCCTCGCCGTTGTGGAACTTCACGCCTTCGCGGAGCTCGAACTCGATGGTCTTGTCGTCGATCTGCTTCCAGCTCTTGGCGAGTTGGCCCTTGTACTCGTTGGTGACCGGGTCGCGATAGACCAGCGTATCCCAGACATTGGCGCCGATGATCACGCCGATGCGGACGTTGTTGAAGAAGGGGTCGACGTTCTCAGGTGCCTGATCATAGGCGAAGCGGACGGTATTGGCGGCCTTTTGGGCGAATGCCGGCGTGGCCGCTCCCGCTGCGGCCAGAGCCGTCGAAGCCAGGGCCAACGCGATGGCCTTCGTGACAAATCTCATACTTCTTCCCCTCGCAGCGTTATCGCTCGTCTTGGTGTAGCCACGTGCGGCAACGGTCATCCGTCGCTCTGCATGCAGTTTGAAATCTGCCTAAGGAAAGCGCTTGCCGCCATAAGAATGAATAGAAGGGATCGTTGCCGAACCGGCAAAGCATCGCTAAAGCCCGATCATGCAAACTCCGGCGTTGCGATATTTCCTGGCAGTGGCGCGAACAGGGTCCGTCAGCGCTGCGGCGCAGCGGCTGCGCGTTGCCGGCTCGGCCGTCAGCCGACAGATCGCCAATCTGGAAAAGGAACTCGGCGCCGGCCTGTTCGAGCGGCGCTCACACGGCATGATCCTGACCCAGGCCGGCCAGACGCTTGCCGCCTATGCCCAGCGCCTGGAGCTCGAGAGCGAGCAGATCGTCAACGAAATCCGAGAGTTGCGCAGCGCGAGCAAGGGCCTGATCCGCCTCGGTGTCACCGAGGGCTTTGCCGTCAGCTTCATCCCCGAAGTCATTTACAACTTCCGGAGGCGCCACCCCAATGTTGCTTTCGATCTCAAGGTCATCTCGCCGCAGGTCGTGACCGAGCATATTCGCACCGGTTCGATCGATATCGGCCTGACCTTCGTGCTGCAGCCGGAGCGCGGGGTCACGATCAACTGGCAATGTGCGGCCCAGACCTATGCCTTCGTTGCGCCGCACCATCCGCTGGCGACCAAGACGCCGATCCATATCGAGGACATTTTCGCCCATCCGATCGGGGTGCTCGATGGCGAGGCGACGGTGCGCAGGATCGTCGATATCTACTTCTCGGCGCGGGGCCTGACCGTCGACCCGGTTCTGGTCACGACCAATGTCGCGAGCCTCAGACATCTCTGTAAGCTCGGCGGTGCCGTGATGTTCGCCAGCAGCATCTCCTTCGGCGCCTCGGTCCGCGATGGCTCGGTGGTCGCGCTGCCGCTCAGGGATGGCGAGTTGCCGCCGCGCAGTCTGCAAGTGCAGACCATGTCGGGCCGCGTGCTGCCGCGGCTGGTGACAAATTTCATCACCATGTTGATCGCGGAACTGCAGGCCGCCGACGCCGTGGCTGCGGCGGCGACGCCGCGCACCGGGCAGGCGGCCATGCCTGCCAAAGCGAGAGGAGCCGAGGGAGCATGACGAAGCCGACCGGAAGAGGCGTGGCGCCGTTGGAGATCATGATCCCGCACCCGCACCAGCTTGTCGCGCGCGATGCGATCCTTGCCGCGCGGGCGGCTGGAAAGCCGGGCTTCCTGCTCGGCGATCTGACGGGACTCGGCAAGACGCTTTCGGCCTGGCTCGCCGTTGCCGCGATGCAGGAGGACGAGGTGCTGGTGATCTGCCCCAAGGGCGCGATCCCACAATGGCGGCGCACCATCGCGCATTCCGGCCTGCCGCCGAAGAAGATCACGCTGATGAATTTCGAGCGGACGAAGTCATTGCTCGCAGCCCCCACCGACAGCAAGAAGCGCTCGACGCGGGCAAAGAACAACGAGCTCGCGAAGCTCGGGACGCCGAAGCGGGTCTGGCCGATCGTGGTGATCGACGAGGCGCATCGCATCCGCAATCCGAACTCGCAGCAGGGACTGGTCTGTCGCCAGATGGCCGCGGCGGCCCGCTTCGCGATTTATATGAGCGCGACGGCGGGCCAATCCCCGCACGAACTCTCCTATCTCGGATCGCTGCTGGCCCAGGCCGCCGGTGCTCCGAGCGCCGATCTCGACGRTTTTCGCGCCCTGATGAAGCGCCTGAAGATTGGCCGGGCCAAGGGGCGCTGGAAGAACTGGAGCTGGGAGTCGAACGAGGCGGACCGGAAGCTCATGTCGGATCTGCTGTACCGGGGCGAGAACGCAATCGGATTGCGCCGGCGGCCGGAAGAGATCGCCGGCTGGCCTGAGGTGCAGCGTGAGCTGGCGCCGATCGCGTTGGATGCGTCGGCACGGCGGCTCTACGACGCGACATGGCGCGAGTTCCGGCGGGAGCTCGGCCTGGCCGGTGGTTCGACACGCAAGCCGGCCGGCTGGGCGGCCGATCTCAGGTTCCGCCAGAAGGCGAGCCTGCTGCGTATTCCTGGCACCGCCGATTTCGTCGAAGACCTGCTCGGAAATGACGAACAGGTCGCGATCTCCGTCGCCTTTCTCGAGACCAGCGCGATGCTGACGGAGATGCTGCGCGGGCGCGGCTGGAAGGTCGGCGAGATCAATGGCGAGCATTCCGGGCAGGCCAATGAAGAGACGCGGCTTGCCTTCCAGACCGGGGCGCTCGACGTCGTCGTCTTTACGGTGACGGAGTCGATCTCCCTGCATCGAGGCGAGATGGCCGGCGGCGAGCGCGAGCGGTCGCTGGTCGTCCACGACATGCGACACGGCGCGATCCAGCTGCAGCAGATCGAGGGCCGCTGCCATCGCGACGGTCAGCACGCCACGATCTTTTATGCCTATGCCGAGGATACGGTGGAGGAGACGGTTGCGGCCACCGTCATCATCCGCATGGCGGCGATGGACGGAATGGCCGGGGACGACACGCAGATGCTGGATGCGATCGCGTCCCTCGTCGAGGAGCGAGCCGCGGCCTGAATGCACGGCAACCAGGTGTCACTGTTTGATGCTGCCCAGCAGGGAGTTGGTCAGGCCGACAAGGCCCAGCCATATCTCGCGGGTATAGGCGCCCTGATGAACGACAGCGTCAAAGCCGATGGCGATCACGGCGATGATCAATAGAATCCGGAACATGTGATCCCTCCTGGCCGAACCCTTGTTCAGAACGCAGGCGAGACCGGCCTGTTCCGCAGCGCAGCACGGTTCGCCGCCGCCAGGGGCCATCTATCGGCAGGTTGACCCCTGCACTGTGGCGGTGTCCCTTCGCGTTGCATCGAGGAGCGGTGAGGAAGCGGCATGTTCGAGGATCTGCAGGGCAAGCGCGTGCTGGTGACCGGTGCGTCTTCAGGGCTCGGTGAGTATTTCACCCGGCTTCTCGCGGCGCGGGGTGCGCATGTCGTTGCTGCTGCGCGCCGCCTCGACCGGTTGTCCGAGCTGGCTCGTTCCTGCGCCGGATTGCCGGGCAAGGTGATGCCGCTCGCGCTCGACATCGGATCGGTCGCGGCGATCGAGACCGGCATCCCGGAGGCGCAGGCTGCAATGGGCGGCCTCGATCTGCTGGTCAACAATGCCGGCGTTGCCGATCCCGAGCGCGCGCTGAGCCTGAGCGAGGCGCAATGGGATGCGCATCTCGACATCAATCTGAAGGGCTGTTTCTTCGCCGCACAGGCGGCCGCGCGTTTGATGGCCCAGCAGGAAAGCGGCGGCGCCATCGTCAATATCGCCTCGATCCTCGGCGAGCGCGTGGCGCTCAGCGTTGCGCCCTATGCGATTTCGAAGGCGGGACTGGTGCAGATGACCAAGGCGCTGGCGCTGGAATGGGCGCGCCACAAGATCAGGGTGAACGCGCTGGCGCCGGGCTATGTCGTCACCGATCTCAATCGCGCCTTCTTCGAGACCGACGAGGGCAAGGCGCTGATCAAGCGCATCCCGATGCGCCGCGCCGCCGATCTCACCGATCTCGACGGCCCATTCCTGCTGCTATGCTCAGACGCCGCCCGCTTCATGACCGGCTCGGTCGTTGCCGTCGATGGCGGCCATCTGGTCAGCGGGCTGTAGAGCAGTTCAGCCCGCCGGCAACAGATCCCGCAGCCTGAGCAGCGCGATCTTCTCCACCTGGACGAGCGCGGTCAGGAATTCCTGCTCCGGGGTGCTCTTCAGGCGCTCCTCGAAGGCAGCGACGATCTCATTCTTGGTGAGCCCCTTGACTGCGATGATGAAGGGGATGCCGAAGCGGGTCTTGTAGGCTTCGTTCAACGCAGTGAAGCGTGCGCGCTCGTCGCTGGTCAGCCGGTCGAGGCCGGCCGAGGCCTGTTCGATCGTCGACTCCGGAGTCAGTTCCTTGGCGGCGGCGAGCTTCCCGGCAAGATCGGGATGGGCGAGGAGAAGCGCGCGCTGCTGGTCGCGCGAACCGGAGCGCATCGCCTTCGCCATTGCCCTGTGCAGGCCTTCCGCGCTGTCCTCGCGGGCCGAGAGACCGGCGTCATAGCTGGTTTCGGCTACCCAGGGCGAGTGCTCCCAGACCCGGCCGAACACCTCGGCGAAAAGGGCTTTCGGGAGCTTTGATGGCTGGTAACCCCCGGCCGGCGGATGCTGCCTGATCCAGTGGCGGGCGATATCGAGCCGGGTCGCGACCCAGACGCGGTCATGGCTGCGGACATAATCGAGGAAACGGGCCAGCGCCGCGGCGCGGCCCGGACGGCCGACCAGCCGGCAATGCAGCCCGATCGACATCATCTTCGGCGCCTCGTCGCCCTCCGCGTAGAGGGTGTCGAAGGAATCCTTGAGATAGGTGAAGAATTGCTCGCCGGTGTTGAAGCCCTGCGGCGTGGCGAAGCGCATGTCGTTGGCGTCGAGCGTATAGGGGACCGTGAGCTGCGGGCCCTTCGGTCCGGTGATCCAGTAGGGCAGTTCGTCAGCGTAGGCGTCGGCGGTGTAGAGAAAGCCGCCTTCCTCCATCATCAGCGGCGTCGTGTTCTCGGATGAACGCCCCTGGTAGAAGCCGAGCGGTCTTTCGCCGGTGAGTGCGCGCTGGACACGAATCGCCTCATCGATATCGGCGCGCTCCTGCTCGGCGGGGAGGCTGCGATAGTCGATCCATTTCAGCCCATGGGTGGCGATTTCCCAGCCGGCCTCCTTCATCGATGTGACGATCTCGGGATAGCGCGCGAGCGCACTCGCAACGGCGAACACCGTCACCGGCAGGTGGCGTTCGGTGAACATGCGCCAAAGCCGCCAGTAGCCGGCACGCGAGCCGTATTCGTAGATCGACTCCATGTTCATGTGGCGCTGGCCGGGCCAGGGCGCGGCTCCGACGATCTCGGAGAGAAAGGCCTCCGAGGCCGCATCGCCATGCAGAATGCAGTTCTCGCCGCCTTCCTCGTAATTGATCACGAACTGCACGGCGATGCGGGCATTGCCCGGCCAATGCGGATGCGGGGCATTGCGGCCATAGCCGACGAGGTCGCGGGGGTAGGTCTGGTCGCTCATGGCTGATGCTCGCGAGGGTGATCTTGATTTGGCGGGAGGCGCCAGGATTGAGGCCGGGCGGCGATGTCTGGCCTTCTGTGTTGCATCGGCTTTACCGAAAGCCGCAATCCGGTTTTCGGGCCGATGCCTTAACTGCCGCGGTAGGTCGAGTAGCTCCAGGGCGAGGCCAGGAGTGGGACATGGTAGTGGCCTTCGGCGTCAGCGATGCCAAAGCGGATCGGCACGACATCGAGGAAAGCCGGCTCCGGCATGGTTGTGCCGAGTGAACGAAAATAGGCACCGAGCGCAAAGGTCAGTTCATAGGTGCCGGGCAGGACGGCCTCTCCGGTGAGCAAAGGCTGGTCGGTGCGTCCATCGGCATTGGTCGTGGTCTCGATGATGCGCTCGCGCTTGCCATCGGGCGTCAGGCGATCGAGTGCGAGCGTCAGACCTGCTGCGGGCCTGCCATTGACCGTGTCGAGCACATGCGTCGAGAGGCGTCCCATCCCATCCAATCCCTTGAAAATGCGCGGGCCGAGCCGCTGATGCTGTGTGCTGCTCGTGGCGAAGCTTGCGTTCGGAAAAAGGCCAACCCTAGTCTGGACGCATCATGAAGGTTCCATCCCGGATTCGGCCCTGTCAATCAATTGCGCGCCCTCGGGGAGTGGGGCTTTCCCATGCTTGACGCCTATCTGCTGGAATGGGGGGGCATGCTGCTGCGCTGGCTGCATGTGATCACGGCGATCGCCTGGATCGGCGCGTCCTTCTTCTTCATCCATCTCGACGCGTCCCTGCGGCCCGAGGCCGATATCCCGGCAGGTGAGGGAGGACGTGCCTGGCAGGTGCATGGCGGCGGTTTCTACGAGATGCGCAAATATCTGGTCGCCCCGCCGCGCATGCCGGAGGAGCTGACCTGGCATAAATGGCAGAGCTACTGGACCTGGATCTCGGGCTTCTTCCTGCTGGTCTGGGTCTATTACGCTCAGTCGGAACTCTATCTGATCGACCCGGCGGTCATGGCGCTATCGCCCTTCGCTGCGGGCGCGATCGGCATCGCCGCGCTGGCCCTGGGCTGGCTGTTCTATGACTGGCTCTGCAAGTCCCCGCTGGGCAAGAACGAGGTCGTGCTCGGCCTGCTCGGCTTCGGCTATGTCATTGCCGCATCCTACGCCTTCAGCCAGGTCTTCTCCGGGCGTGGCGCGCTGATCCATACCGGTGCGCTGATGGCGACGATCATGACCGCCAATGTCTTCTTCATCATCATGCCGAACCAGCGGAAGGTCATCGCCGCATTGACGGCCGGGGCGAAGCCCGATCCGAGACTCGGCAAGCAGGCCAAGCAACGCTCGACGCACAACAATTACATCACCCTGCCGGTGCTGTTCCTGATGCTGTCGAACCATTACCCCGTCACCTATGCGAATTCGGCGATCATTCCGGCCCTGGTGGCGCTGATCATCATCGCCGGCGCGCTGATCCGGCATTTTTACAATGTCCGCCATGCCGACCATGCGAAATCGCCATGGTGGACCTGGGCCGTTGCACTGGTTGCGCTCTGGCTTGCCTTCTGGTTGGCGATGGCATCGTCACCAGGCGGGCGCGAACGGCTCGGCCTGAAGGCTATCGAACCGGCCAGGCCGGCACTTCTGGCGGGAATGAACCTGCCGCCCGCCGAGGTGGCCAACATCGTGACCGGGCGCTGTGCCATGTGCCACGCGCCGGAGCCATCCTGGCCCGGGATCCAGATTGCGCCCAAGGGAATCTGGCTGCATGAGCCGGAGCGGATCGCCGTTCAGGCCCGCGCGATCCGGACACAGGCGGTGATGACCCATGCCATGCCGCCCAATAACCTGACCGGCATGACGGATGCAGAGCGGCGCACACTCGGAGCCTGGCTCGCCGCGCAGCGCTGAGGCTTCCGGGCTTTCGAAAGCGTTCAGCCTGTTTTCGACCGGCGCACGAAAATGTGAACCCATTCAGTTTCGGTTCACGTGGGCCTTGGCAAGGTCAGCAATACTGACTGGGCTGGAAGAAGGTTCCCACAACGGGGCCGTCCGTGCCGGGGGACCTTGGGGGTCCGGGTGAAGCGGTTTGAAGGGCAGGTCGCCGGCTATTGGCTGGCGGCCCTGGGATTTGTTTGTGCGTGGAGCATCCTGTGCTGGCCCTGGCTTTCGGGGGCGGTCACGATTCCCTTCGATGCCAAGGCGCATTTCCAGGCCCAGATTCAGTTTCTCGCCCAGGCCCTGCATAGCGGCCAGTCGCCATTCTGGACGCATAATGTCTTCGGCGGCTCGCCACAGGTTGCCGATCCGCAATCCCTTATCTTCTCGCCCGCCATCCTGCTCGCGCTGCTGACGCCATCGCCGAGCTTCCGGATGGTGGATGCCTACGTGCTGGCGCACCTGCTCGCCGGCGGGCTCGCCTTCCTGATGTTCTTCCGCGATCGCAGCTGGCACCCGGCGGGCGGCCTGCTTGCCGCTCTCGCCTTCGCCTTTGGCGCTTCGGCGGCCTGGCGTGTGCAGCATGTCGGTCAGATCGCGAGTCTCGCATTCTTTGCGATCGCCTTCTGGCTGACGGCGCGCATGCTTCAGCGCTCGTCGCTGCGCGCCGGCGCGCTCGCCGGCTTTGCCGCCGGCATGATGGTGCTGGAGCCCGACCAGGTGGCCCTACTGGGCGCCTATGTGCTGATCGGAATGGTCGTCGCGCATTGGTTCTCCGGCGGCTGGGCCGCCGTCCGCGCGAGCCTCGCACCGATTTCGGTCGCGAGCATCGCGGGACTAGCGACGATTCTGCTGCCGCTGATCTGGACCTGGCTTTTCGCCGAGGCGACGACTCGTCCCGAGGTCGATCTCATCGAAGCTGGGCGCGGCTCGCTGCATCCGGCCTCGCTGCTGACCGCCTTCGTGGCTGATCTTTTCGGCGCGCGCGATCCGGCCGTGGACTTCTGGGGCCCCTACAGCCCGGCCTGGGATGCCAAGGAGCTCTTCCTGTCGCAGAATATGGGGCAGGTCTATGTCGGGGCGCTGCCGCTGTTGCTCCTGATCGCGCCGGGCCTGAGCCGTGGCTGGCTCTGGGACAAGGCCATCCGGCCGCTGACGCTGCTCTTCGTCTTCATGGTTCTGTTTGCGCTCGGGCGCTACACGCCGCTGTTTCAGGCGGCTTACGAGTATTTGCCGGGCGTGAAGGTCTTCAGGCGCCCGGCCGACGCGACCTTCCTGATCGGCGCGCTTGGTGCGCTGCTCGCAGGATACGTGCTGCATCGCATTCTGAGCGAGGAGCGTCTCGGTTCACTGTATCGCGATCTCGGTTTTGCCGGAGTGGTCGTCGCTGCGCTCGTCGCCGCGGCCTTGTTCATCTCGAAGCGCGAGGGGCACCTTGCCGACGCCTGGTGGCCGAGCCTGTCGGCGGCCTTCTGGTTTGCGGGTGCGGGGCTGGTCCTGGTCGTGCTGACGCGCTGGCGCGGCGCGCTGGCGCCGCTCGCCAGCGTGCTCCTGGTCGCCGGCGTCGTCGGCGCGGATCTTGGCGTCAATAACGGCCCCAACGACTCGACTGCATTGTCGCCGCAGCTCTACGACGTGCTCCGTCAGGAGACGAAGAACGAGACCGTCCACATTCTCAAGCAACTGGTTGCCCAGCCGGCCGATTCGCCACGCCGCGACCGCGTCGAGTTGCTCGGCATGGGGTTCGAATGGCCGAATGTCGGGATGGTTCACGGCTTTGACCATACGCTCGGCTATAATCCGTTGCGGCTGGCCGATTTCTCGGATGCGGTCGGCACGCGGGACTCAATCGCTGCGCCGGACCAGCGCAAGTTTACACCGCTTTTTCCCTCCTATCGCTGCCGCCTCGCCGATCTCCTCGGCCTGCGCTACATCGCGACGCGGGTTCCGATCGGCCAGGTCGATCACGCGTTGAAATCCGATGATCTCAAGCTCGTCGCCTTCACGGGGGATGGCTACATCTACGAGAACCCACGGGCCTTGCCGCGCGCCATGTTCGTCGGTGGCTGGCAGCTTGCCGATTTCGACGGCATGAAATCTGCGGGCCAGTGGCCAGACATCGATCCGCAGCAGGTTGTGCTGCTCGATAGCGTGCCGCCGGATGCGGTGCCGGAAGGGCCGATTTCGGCGCAAGCCGAGGTCAAGCTGACGCGCTATCAGAACACCGAAGTCGAGATCACGGTCACGACGGACAGGCCTGGCTTCGTCCTGCTCAACGACATCTGGCATCCATGGTGGCGGGCGGAGCTCGACGGCGCGGACGTCGATATCCTGAGGGCGAATGTGCTGTTTCGCGCCGTGCAGGTGCCGGCGGGGACGCATACGGTGCGCTTCAGTTTCAAGCCGGTCGAGGGCGCCATCGCGGAGCTGCGCGATCGCGTCGAACCGATCGTGCCCGAGGAGGCGCCTTCGGCTGCCGAGCCGCGCGTGGCGGCGGGATCCGGCACGACGCCCAATCCACGTCTCTATGAAGACGGCGGCTGGTTCGAAAGCCGCGATCACGGCCAAGCGCCGCAGACTGCGACCCTGGTTCGCTAAATCATCGGACCGGATTTCGTATCCGGTCCGATGGTCTACCTTTCCGCGACTGGATCGGCTTTCCCGAAAGTCGCAATCCAGTTTTCGGGCCGATGCGTCAGATCGCCCCCCAAAGGAAAGGTCCGGCGACACGAACGCATCGCCGGACCCAAATTGCTCGAGGAGAAGCCTTGCGGGTTTCGCCTCGCCTAGCCCTCAGGCGACGCCGAGCTTCTTCTGCAGGCTGGTCGAGGAGGTGGTGTACTGGAAGGTCAACCGCTTCTCCGGATAGACATAACGGTGCACCTTCTGGGCGGCGAGTGCCGCCTCATGGAAGCCCGAGAGGATCAGCTTGAGCTTGCCGGGATAGGTGTTGATGTCGCCGATGGCGAAGATGCCCGGCACATTGGTCTCGAATTTCTCGGTGTCGACCGGGATCAGGTTCTCGTGCAGGTTCAACCCCCAGCTCGCGATCGGTCCGAGCTTCATCGTCAGCCCGAAGAACGGCAGCAGGGTATTGCAGGAGACCTCGAAGGCCTCATTGGCACTGTCGCGACAGATCGCGGCTTCCAGTGCGGTGCCGTCGCCCTTCAGGCCGGTGACCTGACCGATCCTCAGATCCATCCTACCGTCCGCGACCAGTGCCCGCATCTGCTCGACCGAATGCGGCGCAGCGCGGAAATCGTCGCGACGGTGCATCAGCGTCACTCGCTTGGCGAGGGGCTGCAGGTTCAGGGTCCAGTCGAGCGCGGAATCGCCGCCGCCGACGATCAGGATCTCGCGGTCGCGGAAGGCTTCCATCTTCCGGACGGCGTAGAAGACGCTGTTGCCCTCATAGGCCTCGATCCCCGGGATCGGCGGCTTCTTCGGCAGGAATGATCCGCCCCCGGCGGCAACGAGCACCGTCTTGGTGTTGAAGACGGTGCCGGCATCGGTGCGCACCCGGAAGCGCGGCGCCTCCGCCGTGCCGGTCGGCTCGAGCGACTCGATCATCTGGTTGAGATGGAAGGTCGGGCCGAAGGGTTTGACCTGCTCGATCAGATTGTCGACCAGGCCCTGTCCCGTGACCATCGGAAAACCGGGAATGTCATAGATCGGCTTTTCCGGATAAAGCTCGGCACATTGGCCGCCGACCTTCGGCAGGATGTCGACGAGATGGGCGCGGATATCGAGCAGACCGAGTTCGAACACCGCGAACAGGCCGCACGGACCCGCGCCGACGATCACGACGTCGGTTTCGATGACCTCGCTCTCAGCGACGTTCTCGTTGGCAATTTCGGCACTCATCGTGAATTCCCTCGGGGTGTTCCCTGCGGCCATGCGCGGGAGCCGATGCAGCAAATCCTGCTGCGATGCAATGAAAACCCCCGCCCAAGCGTAGGCGGTAGCCGGAAAAGAGAAGAATTTCCTGTTTCAGGCGCCCGTGTCAGCAACAAGGCCTATGCTTATAATCCCGGCGATGGCCGCTGCCTCGTCATTGTCCGAGGTGTCTCCCGAGATTCCGATTGCGCCAAGCAGCACGCCGGCCCCATCGCGCATGAGCACACCACCCGGGACCGGCACGAGCGATCCGCCGACCGCATGGGTTGCTGCTTCAATGAAATAGGGGCGGTCGAGCGCCATCTTGTGCAGGGCGCGCGACCCGAGGCCGAGCGCCACGGAGCCATGCGCCTTGCCGAATGCGATCTCGCCGCGCTTCAGGCTGGTGCCGTCCTGCGCCGCAAAGGCCTTCTGGGCCCCCCGCGCATCGATGATGGCGATCGCGAGCGGTTTAAACCCGGATTTCTCGGCATGGGCGAGCGTGTTGGCGAGGATGGTCTGGGCCTGGGCCAAGGTAAGCATGGGAAGGGCCTTCCGTTGAGGACGCGAGCTTCTTGCCAGCCCGCGGGCACGGAGGGAAGCTGCCGCAGCGCGCAAGCTGCCATGTCATGGTGAAACCTGCCGGCATATCGCCCCCTTTGCCGGCATCACGCAATTCAACTTGAACTTGCAGGGGCAAGCGGGCTTCATATCAGCCCCGACACTGGAGGATAAGCTATGGGTCTGTTCAGTTTCATCAAGGAAGCCGGCGCGAAGATCTTCGGTGGTTCGGCACAGGCGGCGACGCCCGACGCTCTGCAGAAGGAATTGGCCGGGCACGGGCTGCCCTCCGACGTCAATATCCAGATCGATGGCGACAAGGTGAAGGTGTCCGGCAAGGCGGTTTCTACCGAAGAGGCCGAGAAGATCATTCTTGCGCTCGGCAACACGACGGGCGTCGCGCAGGTCGAGTCCGAGCTGGCGGTCACGAAGGAAGCGCCCGCTGCCGTGTTCTACACGGTCAAGAAGGGCGATACGCTCTGGAAGATCGCCGAGGAGCATTACGGCAAGGGGCAGGGCGCGAAATACACCGAGATCGTCAAGGCCAATACGCCGCCGGTGAAGAATCCCGACCTAATCATGCCCGGCTGGGTGCTGCGTATTCCGCCCAAGGCCTGATCCGCTTTCGGGTTACTGAAGCAACGGCATGCGGGATGGCCCGCATGCCGCTCTGATGCTCGTCGAGACCGCGTCAATTTCAAGCGGACGGCTCTTGCGTCAGCCGCGCTTTGGCGCTCATCTGTCATACCAATAAGGCAGACAGGGCATTCCTTATGGGAATGGCCCGTCATGCTGTGCCTGAGCAGGCCTCTGGGGAGGGGATGAATGAGTTTTGATCGCCGCAAATTCCTGACGCTTGCCGGCTCGGCCGTTGCCGCGCCGGCCGTGATGCGTGTCAGTCGCGCCAATGCCCAGGAGGTGACGCTGAAGATGCATCACTTCCTGCCGCCCGTCGCCAATGGCCATTCCAAGTTCCTGAAGCCCTGGGCCGACAAGGTCGCGGCTGAATCGAATGGCCGCATCAAGATCGACATCTTTCCGTCGATGCAGCTTGGCGGAACGCCGCCGCAGCTGTTCGACCAGGCTCGTGACGGTGTTGCCGATATCGTCTGGACGCTGCCCGGCAATACGCCTGGGCGGTTCACCGGCATCGAGGCCTTCGAGCTGCCCTTCGTCTCGAACAAGCGCGCCTTGGTCAATTCGCTGGCGCTGACGGACTACGCCGAGCAGAACCTCAAGGACGAGTTCAAGGACGTCAAACCGATCTGCTTCTGGGCGCATGATCACGGGCTGATCCATGCCAACAAGCAGGTGAAGACGATGGAGGACCTGAAGGGTCTGAAACTGCGCTTCCCGACCCGGCTTGCCGGCGAAGCGCTGCGGGCGCTCGGTGCCAATGCGATCGGGATGCCGATCCCGCAGGTGCCGGAATCGCTGGCGCAGCGTGTCATCGATGGCTGCGTCGTGCCGTGGGAGGTCGTGCCGTCGATCAAGGTCCAGGAGCTGGTGAAGTATCACACCGAGATCCCGGGCTCGCCGACCTTCTATGTCGCGACCTTCATCCTGGCGATGAACCGCGCGAAATACGATTCGCTCGCGCCCGAGCTGAAGGCGGTTCTCGACAAGAACTCGGGGGCTGTTGCGGCTGCCATGGCCGGCAGGGTCTGGGACGAGCAGGCGGTCGTGGTATCCGAAATGGTTCGCAAGCGCGGCAATACCATCACCATGCTCGACGAAGCCGAAGCGGCGCGCTGGCGCAAGACGACCGAGCCGGTGATCGACGGCTGGATCAAGGCCGCCAAGGACAAGGGGCTCGACGGCGCGAAGCTGCTGGAGAGCGCCAAGGCGGCGCTTGCCAAGCACGAGAAGGCGGCTTGACGGCGCATCATGGCGGTCAGCGGCCGGGAGGCAACGATGCCGGGCTTCGATGCTCTGGTGCGTGGGATCGCCATCGCGGGTGGCGTTCTGCTGATTGCGCTGGCGACCATGGTGGTCGTCAGCGTGACCTTGCGCAGCGACCTGATCGGCGCGGCCGGCGTCCCGGGTGATTTCGAGCTGGTGCAGATGGCGACGGCGATCGCCGCCTTCTGCTTTCTGCCCTATTGCCAGCTTCGGCGCGGCAACATCTTCGTCGACACCTTCACGCTGAAACTGCCGTTGCGCTGGCAAAGGGCAATCGATGCGCTCTGGGACATCGTCTATGCGCTGGTCATGGCGTTGATCGCCTGGCGACTCGCGGCCGGTGCGCTGGCGGCCTTCGCGAGCGGCGAGAACACGATGGTCCTGCAGCTGCCGAGCTATCTCCCGATCGCGCTCTGCGCCGTGCTGGCCGCGCTGGTTTCGCTGACCTCGTTCGTCAGCGCCAGCCGGCTGGTGAGGGCGCGCGCGTGAGCGGCTTTACCCTCGCCATCACGGGCTTCGTCGCGCTTCTCGCGCTGATGGTCGTCAGGTTGCCGATCGGGCTGGCGATGATGCTGGTTGGTGGCCTCGGCTACATCCAGCTCAACGGGCTGGAGCCGTTCCTCAACTACATCAAGACGACGCCCTATCAGATCTTCGCCAATTACACGCTGTCGGTGATTCCCCTCTTTGTGCTGATGGGGGCTTTCGCCGAGCGATCGGGCCTGGCATCCGACCTGTTCAAGGCCGCGTCGGCCTTTGTCGGCCATCGCCGTGGTGGGCTCGGGATGGCGATGATCGGGGCCTGCACGGGCTTCGGCGCGATTTGCGGGTCTTCGGTTGCGACGACGGCGACCTTCGCGCGCGCGGCGCTGCCGCAGCTGCGGCACTACCGTTACGACCCCGGCTTCGCCTGTGGTGTCACCGCCGTCGGCGGCACGCTCGGTATCCTGATCCCCCCCTCGGTGATCCTGGTCGTCTACGCGATTTCGACCGAGCAGAACATTGCCAAGCTGTTCAAGGCGGCCCTGATCCCGGGGCTGATGGCGGCCGCGATGTACTGCATCACCATCGCGCTCATGACCCGGCTCGACGCCACGCTTGGTCCGGCGCATGAGCGGATCGCCTGGCGCGACAGGCTTGGTCCGCTGCTCGGTGTCATCCCGGCGATGCTAGTCGCGCTGATCGTGGTCGGCGGCATCTATGGCGGGATCTTTACCCCGACAGAGGGGGCCTCGGTCGGGGCCTTTGTCATGTTGATGATCGGCGTGTTCCGGCGGACGCTGGGCCTGAAGGAGATCGGCGAGGCGATCCTGCAGACGGCCGAGACCTCGGCGATGATCTTTGCGATCCTGCTCGGAGCCGAGATCTTCAACGCCTTCCTGGCGCTGACCCAGGTGCCGACCGCTGCGGCCGAAATGATTGCGGCGTCGGGCTGGCAGCCTTATTCGGTCCTGGTCGGTCTGCTCGTCTTCTACATCGTGCTCGGCGGCGTCATGGACGAACTTGCCATGATCCTGCTGACGCTGCCGGTGTTCTTCCCGATCGTGACCGCGCTCGATTTCGGCATGCCTGTCGACGATATCGCGATCTGGTTCGGCATCCTCGTCCTGATCGTGGTCGGGATCGGGATGACCTGCCCGCCGATCGGCCTCAACGTCTTCGTCGTCGCTTCTCTGGCGCGTGATGTCCCGGTCACGCGGATCTATCGCGGGGTGCTGCCTTTCGTGCTCTCCGATATCATCCGGCTTGGCATCGTGGTGGCATTTCCAGCCCTCACGCTCTATCTGGTGAAGCTACTGGATTAGCCTGGACTGGATGGCAGCCGTGACCGTGAACGATCTCGATATCGACGACATCAAGGCCGGGCTTGCGGCTGATTCCATTCTGATCGTGGATGTGCGCGAGCCGCATGAATTCGCCGCCGGGCATATTCCCGGCTCGGTCTCGCGGCCGCTGTCCCAATTCAACCCCGCCGACCTGCCCAATCCGCCTGGAAAGCGCGTCGTGTTCTCCTGCGCGGCCGGCGTGCGCTCGCTGCGGGCTCTGGAATTCGCGCAGTCGGCCGGGCTCGATATCGACAGCCATTATCGCGGTGGCTTCAAGGACTGGGCGATGCACGGCCAGCCCGTCGAGTAATAGGACCGGGCCTTGCGCGTCATGCATCGCAGCTTTCTGCCTCCGGGGGGCTGACGCGACGCCGATCCTGCTCCAGTTTCCTAAGCGACGGTTTCGAGATTTTCGTACTTTCAAGGATGTAAGCCCATGCGCCCCATGAAGTTCGGAGTCGGCCAGCCCATTCGCCGGGTCGAGGATCACCGCCTGACTACCGGGACGGGGCGCTATACCGACGATATCGCCGTCGAGGGAGCGCTGCATGCCTTCGTGCTCCGCTCGCAATATGCTCATGCGAAGTTCACGATCCGGGACAAGGACACCGCCCGCAAGATGAAGGGCGTGAAGCTGATCCTGACCGGCGAGGATGTCGCGCATCTCGGCGACATCCCCTGCAAAGGCTTGATCACGACGGTTACGGGCGAACCGGTGGAGCCGAATCCGGTGCCGGTCTTGCCGACCGACACGGTGCGTCATGTCGGCGAGGCGGTCGCCTTCATCGTTGCCGAGACCCTGAGCCAGGCCCGCGACGCAGCCGAGGCGATCGATATCGCCTGGGAGGTCCTGCCCTCGATCACCGGTATCGCCGAAGCGCTCGCTCCAAAGGCACCGCAGGTCTGGCCGGGGCGTGAGGGCAATGTCGCGTTCGAGGCCGAACAGGGCAATGCGGAGAAGACGGAGAAGGCTTTCGCCAAGGCCGATCGCATCGTTTCCGTCACGATCGTCAACAACCGTCTCGCCTCCAACTACATGGAGACGCGCGCCTGCATCGCCGAATACGACAAGGATTCGAAACGCTGGACGCTGACGCTCGGCAGCCAGGGCAGCCATGGCACGCGCGATATCCTCGCCGGCTACATCCTGAAGGTCGACCCCTCGCGCATCCGCGTCATCACGCCCGATGTCGGCGGCGGCTTCGGCACCAAGATCTTCATGTATCGCGAATACCCCCTGACCATGGTGGCGGCCGAGAAGCTGAAACGCCCGGTGCGCTGGGTCGCGGACCGGACCGAGCATTTCCTCGCCGACACGCATGGCCGCGCCAATCTGACCACGGCTACGATGGCGCTCGACAAGCAGGGCCGGTTCATTGGCCTCAAGGTCGATCTCGCTGCGGAAATGGGCGCCTATCTCTCGCAGTACGGGCCTTTCATCCCCTGGGTCGGCACGACGATGACGCCGGGCTGCTACAATATCCCGGCCGTGCATGTGCGCTTCCGTGGGGTCTTCACCAACACCACGCCGGTCGATGCCTATCGCGGAGCCGGGCGTCCGGAGGCCGCCTACCTGATCGAGCGGCTGGTCGATGCCATCGCGCGCGAGACCGGCAAGACACCGGACGCTGTCAGAGCGCAGAACTTCGTCAGGCCGGCGGAGATGCCGCATTCGACCCAGACCGGGCCAGTCTATGATTCCGGTGAGTTCGAGGGGCATATGCGCCGCGCCATGGATGTCGCCGACTGGAAGGGCTTCAAGGCGCGTCTCAAGGCCTCGACCAAGGCCGGCAAGATCCGCGGCATCGGCATGGCCTGCTATATTGAGGCTTGCGGCGGCGGCGGCCCGGAGAGTTCAACCGTCATCCTCGAGAAGGACGGCACGGTGACCGTGCTGATCGGCACCCAGTCGAACGGGCAGGGGCACGAGACGGCCTACTCGCAGCTCGTCGCGCAGCATCTCGACATTCCGATGGACCGCATCCGCGTCGTTCAGGGCGATACCGACCGGGTCGAAACCGGATCCGGCACCGGCGGCTCGCGCTCCATTCCGGTTGGGGGCGCTGCGCTCGACAAGGCATCCTCGATCCTGACCGAGAACCTGAAGCAGCTCGCGTCCGAAAAGCTCGAGGCCGGTATCGGTGATCTCGAGATCGTCGATGGCGCGGTGCGGATCGTCGGCACCGACAAGGCGCTCGACCTCAAGGCTATTGCCGCCCTGCCTGGAGCGACGGCGGACAAGCTCAGGGTCCATCAGAGCTGGACGCCACCGGAAGCGACCTATCCGAATGGCACGCATATCTGCGAGCTGGAGGTTGATCCCGGTACCGGCGCGACCGAGATCGCCAACTATGTCGTGGTCGACGATTTTGGCGTGACTCTGAACCCGCTGATGCTCGAGGGCCAGGTCCATGGTGGTGCCGCCCAAGGCATTGGCCAGGCTCTGATGGAGGAAATCCGCTTCGATAGCTCCGGCCAGATGCTGACGGCGACGTTCATGGATTACGCTCTGCCGCGCGCGGTCGACGTTCCCAACTTCCATTTCGAGACCCGCAATGTCCGCTGCGTCACCAACGCGCTCGGTGTTAAGGGCGCCGGAGAGGCCGGGGCGATCGGGGCCTGCCCGGCGGTGATGAACGCGATGGTGGACGCGCTCGACCGTGCAGCCGGCATCCGGGCGATCGATATGCCCGCGACGCCGAAGAAGGTCTTCGGGGCATTGAGAGCTGCGGGCTATCAGCACTGACGCAGGCGTAAGCCCCTCTCGTTCCGACGTGATCACGGAAATGCGACTTGGCGTCGTGATGCGGATCGGCTGATCTGGAACGCTTCTAAGCGGCGCGCTCGACGCCGCGCTTTCCGGGAGGAGGCTTACGCATGATACGCACCGTACTCGTCGCTGCCGGCCTAGTTGTGACGCTCTCGACCGTGATTGCCCAATCGGATCCGATTGCCGAGCGTCGCAATACGATGAAGGGGGTCGGCGCCGCCACGCGCGATGGCGCGGCCATGGCCAAGGGCGAGGCTGCCTTTGACGCGACCAAGAGCGAGACGATCTTCAAGGTCTACGCGGCCGCCGCCAAGAAGATGCCGGGCCTTTTCCCTGATACGGCCAAGACGGGTGGCGAGAGCACGGCCGGACCCAAAATCTGGGAGGATCCAGCCGGCTTCAAGGCTGGGTTTGCCAAGCTCGATACGGAGGCCACCGTTGCGGCGGCGAGCTCCACCACGGACCTCGACAGCTTCCGTACCGCCTTTGGAACGGTGACCAAGAACTGTGCCGCCTGCCACGAGGTCTATCGCATCAAGAAATAGGTTTCTCTGGGCCACTGCGGTGGTGCCGCCTTGTCGAACATGAGGTGAGGGGCGGGGTCCATATTGGAGCCCGCCCTTTTGTCTTTGCCCTGCACTACGGCCGTTCCAAACTCCCGCAACGTTCGTGGCGGCCGCCTGTCCGCGGCAGCGACAGGTAGATTTGCTTAAATTCCGGTGCGTTCACGAAAATGCGACTTGGCGCTGTCATGCGAATGAGCTGATCTGGAAGGGTTCTAAGCGGTGCCTGTCAGGCGCCGCATCTCCCCGAAAAGGATAGTCGCGCATGATCCGTACCGTAGTCGTTGCTGCTGGCCTCATTCTCGGCCTTTCGGCCGTCGTCGCGCAGTCTGACCCTATCGCCCAGCGCCGCGATGCGATGAAGGCCGTTGGCGCGGCAACGCGCGAGGGCGCGGCCATCGCCAAGGGCGAGGCAGCTTTCGATTCCGCCAAGGTCCAGAATATCTTCAAGGTCTATGCAGACGCGGCCAAGAAGCTGCCTGCCCTGTTCCCGGAGACGGCCAAGACCGGCGGCGAGACCACTGCCGCGCCAAAGATCTGGGAGGATCAGGCTGGCTTCAAGATCGCTCTCGCCAAGTTCGAGACCGAGGCCATGGCCGGTGCTGCCGCTGCCAAGGACCTTGACGGTTTCCGCGCGGCCTTTGGCGCCGCGACCAAGAATTGTGGCTCCTGCCACGAGGTCTACCGCATCAAGAAGTAAGCTCGGCTGCGCCGCGCGGTTGCGTCGTGCGGTCGAACATGGGTTGATGGGCGGGCTCCACCATGGGCCCGCCCATTCTCGTCAGACCTGCGCTTCGAACTTTTGGAATCCTCGGAGCGTTGAGGCACCAGCAAACCGGGAAACGCTTGATGCGCCGCCTATTTCTCACGCTCGGCATTTTCATCCTGTTGGGACTAGCCGGCTTCTATGTTCTCACCGATCCGCGCGTCGTTTCGCCCGCGCCCGAGATCGGCACTCTGCCGCCGCCGGATGTCGAGAATGGCAAACTGCTCTTTGCGGCGGGAGGCTGCTCTTCATGCCATGCAACGCCCGGTCAGGATGACAAGCTCCGGCTTGGCGGCGGGCTTGCCTTGCCCTCGCCCTTCGGCACGTTTCACGCTCCCAATATCTCACCGCACACGCGGGACGGAATCGGCAATTGGGGCGTGAAGGATTTCGTCGATGCGATGGCGACCGGTGTCTCGCCGTCGGGACAGCATTACTATCCGTCGTTTCCCTACACCTCCTATCGGCTGATGCCACCCAAGGCCCTGGCCGATCTCTTCGCCTACCTGCGCACCCTGCCCTCGGTCGAAGGACGTGCGCCGGGGCACGATCTGCCTTTCCCCTTCAACATCCGCCGCGCGGTCGGGGGCTGGAAGCTGCTGTTCTTCGACGGTACGCCGTTCCGGCCGGACCCGACGAAGAGCGAGGAGTGGAACCGGGGCGCCTATCTGGTGCAGGGGCCGGGCCATTGCGCCGAATGCCATTCCAATCGCAATGCGCTGGGCGCGATCATTCCGGCGACACGCTTCGCCGGTGGCCCAGACCCGGAGGGCAAGGGCTTCGTGCCGAACATCACGCAGCATGCGGACGGGCTGGCGAACTGGTCGAAGTCGGAGATCGCCGAGATGCTCAAGACCGGCTTTACTCCGAGCTTCGACAGCGTCGGCGGCAGCATGGCGGCGGTGGTGCGCAACACCGCACAGCTGTCAGATGCCGATCGGATGGCGATGGCGGAGTTCATCAAGTCGCTGCCGGCGGTCGCCGGCCCGCCGCGGCCCAAGAAGGCCGAGTGAGCCGCATTGGCGCGTTGGCGGTTACGCTCGCACTGTCATCCCGGTCTGCCTTTGGCCGCCCGGGATGATCCAACCTTCTGCGTTTGGATCGGCCTTCGCGAGACCGCAATCCACTCTTCAGGCCGGTGCTTTAGCGTCTACTCCATCACCGCCGCTTTGAGGATGCAGACCATCAGCGCCGAACCGGGCTGGTCGCCGACGCAGCGGACGATATGGCGGCGGTCGCAGCGGTAGCGCAGCGTCTCGCCCGCCTTGGCGCGCTGGATCACGTCCCCGACCTCGACCTCGAACTCGCCGGAGGTCACGGAGAGCGACTCGATCGAGCCGCGCTGATGACCTTCGGAATCGAGCTCGCCGCCGGGCTCGGCCTGTACGTCGTACCATTGCAGCCATTCGACCGTCTTGATCCACCCGATGATGGCGAGCCTGAGCTTGCCGTCTTCTGAGACCAGAATCGGCGTATCGGCGCGGGTGGTCTTGTCGATGAAGGCTTCCTCTTCGCCGCTCGACAGCACGCGCTCGATCGAGATGTCGAGGGCCTGCGAGAGCCGCCAGATCGTCGCCAGTGTCGGGTTGGTTTCGTTGCGCTCGATCTGGCTGATGATCGACTTGGCAACGCCCGACTGCTCCGCGAGCTCGGAAAGCGAGAGATTATAGGCCTTGCGCAGGCGCTGGATCGTCTTGCCGAGCTGGCCCGAGATGACCTGGGCTCCGGATTCGAGCTCGCGCCCGCCACGTTCCTTGGTCTCGATACCCATCCTGATACCTGTCACACGAATGCTGATCGTTTGCGGAAGCGAACAAACGTTTGTCTAACCGGACAATGCCTGTTCCAGTTGGAAGGAGCAAGCTGGAGAGGGGCGGGCGACGGCCGAGGGCGGCTTCGTCGGGGCGCCTTTCACACAATTCTGCCCGTGTTCTCAGGTCGCCCGCGTCGGGCCGACCTCGCGCGTCTCCCGCTTGAGCAGACCGAGCTGCTTCTCGCGCAGGATCACATAGATGCCGGATGCGATGACGATGGCTGCGCCGATGAGCACGGCTGAAGCCGGCCAGTCGCCGAAGACGAACCAGCCGATCGTAACGGCCCAGAGCATCGTCGAGTATTCGAACGGCGCGATCAGCGAAGCGTCGCCGTAGCGATAGGCCTGGACCAGGAAAATCTGGCCGAGCCCGCCAAGAATGCCGATCGCGACCATGAGTGCGGCGTCCTGAAGATCGGGCATGCGCCAGCCGAGCAGGATGGTGAAGAGGCCGAGCGTCGTCGTCATCAGCGTGAAATAGAAGACGATCGCGCCGGTGCGCTCCGTCATGGTCAATTGCCGCACCTCGATCGAGGCAAAAGCCGAGCAGCAGGCGCCGGCAAGGCCGAAGGCCGCGCCGATTGCCGGTGCATTGCTGCCAGCGATCTGGAAACTGCCCAGATGCGGGGACAGCATGATCAGGACGCCGATGAAGCCGATCGTCACCGCGCTCCAGCGATAGATGCGGACACGCTCCTTCAGCACCAGAGCTGCAAGCACGACGACTGCGAGCGGCGCGGCATAGCCGAGCGCGACCGCGTCCGGGAGCGGCAGAAAGCTCAAGGCTACGAAGCCGCAGAACATGCCGGTCGAACCGATCACCCCCCGCTTGAAATGGCCGCGCAGATTCTTGGTCTTCAGGGCAGCAGGAATTTCGCCGCGCCAGCCGAGCCAGAGCAGCAGCGGGATCAGCGCGAAGAAGGACCGGACGAAGACGAGTTCCCCTGTCGGATAACGGGCCGCGATCGCCTTGATGCCAGCCGACATCAGGGTGAAGGACAAAGCCGAGATCAGCTTGAGCGTGATGCCGAGGAGAGGAGACAACGGTGCTGCGCGTACGTGTCGGGGGAGAGAGTCTTATAAAAGACTTGTCCCTCTAGATCACGTTCGCGCGTCCGGTCCAAGCGCAATGCTTGCAACCCTGATGCCCGCGGCGGCGCATGCGTGCCGGGGAAGCGTGCTGGATGCGGGTCTTGCGCGGCAGGAACTGGGAGAGAATTCCTGCCCCGGACAGCAAGGCTCACCGGGGCAGATGCTGGCCTTGCCGCGTCTCAGAACGTTCCCTTGAAGACGCCGCCGTCGATCAGCAGGTTCTGGCCGGTGATGTAGCCGGCATGGGCGCTTGCCAGGAAGGCGCAGGCCTTGCCGAACTCCTCGGCGCTGCCGAAGCGCCTCGCCGGGATTTCGGCCATGCGGCCCTTCGTCATTTCTTCGGGCGTGATCCCCTTGATCGCCGCCATCTTGGTGGTCGAGCCCTTCAGCCGATCGGTATCGAACATGCCGGGCAGGATGTTGTTGATGGTGACGTTGGCATATGCGACCTCGCGGGCGACGCCGGAGAAGAAGGCGGTCAGACCGGCGCGTGCGCCCGACGAGACATCGAGCCCGGTCAAGGGGGTCAGCACGCTCATCGAGGTGATGTTGACGATGCGGCCGAAGCCGCGCGCGATCATGCCGTCGACGACACGCTGCATCAGTTCGACCGGCGTCGCCATGTTCTGGATGACGCCTTCGAGTAGCGCTTCGCGCGAGACTTCGCGGAACGGCTTCGGCGGTGGGCCGCCATTGTTGTTGACCAGGATGTCCGGCTCCGGCGCGGCGGCGAGCAGCGCGTCCTGACCTGCGCGGGTCGAGACGTCGGCAACGACCGCGATCACGGTTGCACCATACTTGGCCCGGATCTGGCTTGCCGTGGCCTCCAGCGTGGTCGCGTCGCGGCCGTTGATGACCACGGTGCATCCGGCCTCTGCGAGGGCCTCGGCGCAGCCGCGGCCAAGCCCCTTGCTCGAGGCGCAAATGATGGCCGTACGGCCGGCAATACCCAAATCCATCGCGTTTCTCCCGAGCTTTCGCTGATGTTCAGCTGAGCAGAACCACGGATTGAGTTCTGCGTCATCAAAGCGCAATGCAAATCAGACACACGCCGCAAGCAATGCAACAAGATGGGCTGGCGGCATGAGCGACGAGGACGAGGCGAAGCAGGTTCGCAGCATCTTCATCTCCGACCTGCATCTGGGAACGCGAGGAGCACAGGCCGATCTCGTGCTCGAATTCCTGCGGGCCTATGATGCTCCGCAGATTTATCTCGTGGGTGACATCATCGACGGCTGGCGGCTGAAGAGCGGCTGGTACTTCCCGCAGGCGCATAACGACGTCGTGCAGAAGCTCTTGCGCAAGGTGCGCAAGGGTTCGCGGCTGATCTACATCACCGGCAACCACGACGATTTCCTCCGCGACTTCACTGGAAGCGAGTTCGGCGGAATCCACATCGCCGACCATGCGCTGCATGAAACCGCTGACGGCAAGCGCCTGCTGGTGATCCATGGCGATCTGTTCGATCTGGTCGTGCGCAACGCAAAATGGCTCGCCCTGCTGGGCGACTGGGCCTACACGGTTGCGCTTGCGTCCAATACGGTCGTCAACAAGGTCCGTCGCCTCTTCCATCTGCCGCACTGGTCGCTCTCGGCCTGGGCCAAGCAGAAGGTGAAGAATGCGGTCAATTATATCGGCGAGTTCGAGACCTGCCTTGCCGCCGAGGCCCGCCGCCATGGTGCAGACGGCGTCGTCTGCGGCCATATCCATCACGCCGCACATCGCAAGATCGACGGGCTCACCTACATCAACACGGGCGACTGGGTCGAAAGCTGCACGGCTGTGGTCGAGCATCATGACGGCCGCTTCGAGGTCATTCGTTGGCCGCAATACCGGCTCAAGAGCGAGCCCGTGCGGCCGATCCCGCTGCCGGCTCTGGTCAGCGAGGCCGCCTGATGCGCGTCCTCATCGCGACGGACGCCTGGCGCCCCCAGATCAATGGGGTCGTCCGGTCGCTGGAGCAGATGGTCGAGGCAGGACCGTCATTCGGTGTGACGCCGCATATGCTGACGCCCGACGGATTTCGGCAGATCGGCTTGCCATCCTATCCCGATATCCGCATCGCGCTGGCAACGCAGGGCGCCATCGCCCGGCGCATCACCGATTTTGGGCCGGACCACATCCATATCGCGACGGAAGGGCCGATCGGCTGGCTGACCCGCGCCGTCTGCCTCGCACAGAAGCGGACGTTCACGACGAGCTACCACACAAGGTTCCCGCAATATGTCGCGGCCCGCTGGCCCATCCCGGAACGCTGGAGCTACCAGTTCCTGCGCCGGTTCCATGGGGCGGCTGCCGGGGTCATGGTCTCGACCGCGACAGTCGAGGCCGAACTGAAGGAGAACGGGTTCGAGCGCATTCTGCGCTGGGGGCGAGGCGTCGATCTCCAGCAGTTCCATCCGCGCCAGGCAAGCGTGCTCGACCTGCCGCGTCCCATCTTCCTCAGCGTCGGGCGCGTCGCGGTCGAAAAGAACCTGGATGCCTTCCTGTCGCTGCGCCTGCCCGGCAGCAAGGTCGTCGTCGGCGATGGCCCGGCGCGCGCGGATCTGCAGCGGGCCTTCCCGGATGTGACATTCCTGGGCACGCGCGAGGGCGACGACCTGGCCGCGATCTATGCGTCGTCGGATGTCTTCGTCTTTCCGAGTCTGACCGACACCTTTGGTATCGTGCTGCTCGAAGCCGCGGCAAGCGGGCTGCCCGTTGCCGCCTTTCCGGTGCAGGGGCCGAGCGATGTCTTTGCCGGCAGTGGTGCCGCCGTGCTGGACGAGGATCTGCGGCGCGCAGCGCTAGCGGCCTTGCGCATCCCGCGCGAAGCTTGCCTGGGACTTGCCGCAGGCCATAGCTGGCAGAGCAGTGCCGAGCAGTTCTACGGGCATATCCAGCGGATTTCCCGGCGCGCTCCGGTCCAGAGCATTACAACCTTCGCGAACGCCCGTGCCGGGGAAGCGCAGGCGCAGGAGCGGCAGCGGGCTTGAGTTCGCGCCGAAACACATCCCTTCTTTCGTGCACGGAGGCGATGACGAGGCCCATTGGCACGCCAAGGCCGACAAGTGCTGCCTCCGACAATTGCAGACTGGCCTCGATGGTCTCCGGCACTGCGTCGTTGACGCCGAGTTCATAGAGATGCCGGGCATGGGCGGCGTCGCGGGCGCGCGCCACGATGACGAGATCGGGGCGCAGAGCCCTTGCCGCCTTGACGATCTCATCGACCGCACGGTGGTTGTGGATCGTGACGATCAGGGCGCTTGCGTCGACCACGCCGCAGAGTTTCAGGAAGTCGGGCTTGGTCGCGTCGCCGAAGAAGGCGGGTCGGCCAGCGCGCCGTTGGCCGGCGATCAGGATCGGGTCGGAGTCGAGCGCGATATAGGGCTTCTTGTGCTCTTCCAGCATCGAACCGACGAGCCTGCCAACCCGGCCGCAGCCGATGACGATCGCACGCCCCGCATGATCGTCGGGCGGCAGGATCGTAGCCTCCTCAGGCAGTATCACCGGCGGCGCGAAACGCGCCGCCATATGGCGTGCTACACGAGCCAATAATGGCAGCGCCACCATGGTGAGGGACACCGCGGCAAGCACGAGGCTTGCCGCGTGCTGGTCAACAAGCTTCGCGCCGACAGCCGCATTGAGCAGCACGAAGGCGAATTCGCCGCCCGGAGCGACCATGATCGCGGTCTCGAGCGCTGTCGGGACGGAGAGAGCCAGCAGCCGGGCCAGGCCCAGCACAACCAGCACTTTGGTCAGGAGAAGGCCGGCCGCGATGCCGAGGATGATTGCGGGCTGGGCTGCAAGCTGCGCGGGATCGACACTCATGCCCACGATCAGGAAGAAGACGCCGATCAGCAGGGATTTGAACGGCTCGATCGTGACTTCGATGGCGCGCCGATACTCGGTTTCGGCCAGGAGCAGGCCGGCGATGAAGGCGCCGAGGCCCATGGAGAGGCCAGCTGTTGCCGCCACAAGTCCCGTGCCGAGTGCCACCAGCAGAGTTGCGGCAAGGAAGCTCTCGGAGCTGTCCGTCGAGGCGACAAGGCGAAAGAGCGGACGAAGCGCCAGCCGCCCGACCACCACAATGCCGGCAATCGCTGCGAAGGCGTGCACGAGCGCCTGCGCAAGGCCGGCGATCAGCGAGCCGCCATTCTGCGCACCGAGGACGGCGATGAGGAAGAGCAAGGGCACGACCGCGATATCCTGGCAAAGCAGGATCGCAAAGCTGGTGCGCCCGGCCGAGGTCATCATGCGGCGCTTGGCCGAGAGCAGTTCGACGACCATGGCGGTCGAGGACAGGGCGAGGCCGAAGCCGATGATCAAGGCCGCCGCAGCGGGCTGCTTCAGCAGGAAGGCGCCGCCGCCGATGATTGCGGCAGACAGCGCGACCTGCCCGAGCCCGAGGCCGAAGACCAGCCTGCGCATGGTCATCAGGCGCTCGAAGGAGAGCTCGAGCCCGATGACGAAGAGCAGGAAGGCAACGCCGATTTCGGCGGGGCCGGTCAATGTGCTCGAGTCGGACACGGTGATCGTGCGCAGCAGCGGCACCGAAGAGACGAGGCCGCCCAATCCGAAGGGGCCGAGCAGCGCGCCGCAGGCCATGAAGGCGACAATCGAATTGACGCGGAAGCGCTTGGCAAATGGCACGATTACGCCGGCCGTGGCGAGGACGACGATGGCGTCTTTATAGGCCGAGGGGTCGATCGTGGCTGCCAAGCTATCCTCGCGTTGCCGATTCAGGGGGCGAATCATGTTTGCGGTCCAAGAGCTTGCGATACAAGCGCTTGTGCGGACCCCAGCAAAAAACTTGCCGTTGGCGGAGACGGCCCGTAGCTTCCGCCCGCATTGTTCGAAGGGGTTTCCATGCGTTTTGCCGGCACCGATTCCTATGTCGCGACCGAGGATCTCACCGTCGCTGTCAACGCGGCGATCCGGCTGGAGCGGCCTCTGCTGGTCAAGGGAGAGCCGGGCACCGGCAAGACCGTGCTGGCGGAGGAGATCGCATCGGCCCTGAAGGCGCCGCTGATCACCTGGCACATCAAATCGACGACCAAGGCCCAGCAGGGTCTCTACGAGTATGACGCGGTCAGCCGTCTGCGCGACAGCCAGCTCGGCGACCCGCGGGTGTCCGATATCTCCAACTACATCAAGCGCGGCAAGCTCTGGGAAGCCTTCGCCTCGGGCGAACGACCCGTGCTGCTGATCGACGAGATCGACAAGGCCGATATCGAGTTCCCCAACGACCTGCTGCTCGAGCTCGATCGCATGGAGTTCCATGTCTACGAGACGGGCCAGACGGTTCGGGCCGCGCAGCGCCCGGTGATGATCATCACCTCCAACAACGAGAAGGAACTGCCGGACGCCTTCCTACGCCGCTGCTTCTTCCACTACATCCGCTTCCCCGATACGAAGACGATGCAGGCGATCGTCGAAGTGCATTTCCCCGGCATCAAGAAGCGGCTGATGGAGGAGGCGCTGCGCCTTTTCTTCGAGGTGCGCGAAGTTCCGGGAATCAAGAAGAAGCCCTCGACCTCGGAGCTGCTCGACTGGCTGAAGCTGCTGGTCGCCGAGGATATCGGCCCCGAGGTCCTGCGTGAGCGCGACCCGCGCAAGCTGATCCCGCCCCTGCACGGAGCGCTGCTCAAGAACGAGCAGGATGTCAGCCTGTTCGAGAAGCTCGCCTTCATGGTGAGGCGGGAGAGCCGCTGAGCGGCTGACCGCTCAGGGATTGCAAGGCGGGATCGCCACCGCGAGATCGATCTTGGCATCGACCTCGCGCACGGCTTCGCGCAGATCGAAATCGCGCGCCACGACGACGTAGTCCTGCGTTTCCGACGTCTTCAGATAGCTCGTCATCAGGATTGGCTTGTCGCCGAGCTCTCCCGTACGGCAGGCCTTGTCCGCGTTTAGCGCCAGGGAACCGCGATTGCCGCTGTTGCCGACCCCGACAAGCAGTTCCTCGCGGAACACCGAGAGCTTGGTTGCATCCGCGGGGCTAAGCCGGAACACGGCCAGACGCCGTCCCGGCGAAGTCATGACCGGCAATGCGGCGAGCTCGGTGGCGTCGCGCACTTCTTCCAGCACCACTTTGCGCTCATGGCGCCCGCCGCCCTTGGGGGAGACCACGATCGTCATGGTGACGCCGCCCGGCAGGGGGCGGATGTCGGACGGCAGGCTGATGGCGGCACGCAGATCGGCCAAAGTCGTGCTGCGCATGTCGATGCGCGACAATTTCGGCAGGGAACTCAGCGGGACATGGCCGCACGCGCCGGCAAGGGCGGCTGCGATCATGGAAGCGAACAGGGAAGGGCGCATGGTGAGGCTCGTCAATTTCAAATGGGAATATGGCCTGGACATTCAAAAATTCATCTATTAGTTTAATTTTGTCAATCGAGGGCAGAATGAGATGAGCGCGGAGAACACTTTGAGGTCGAGCGATGCGCCGTTGGCCACGCTGAAGCGCGTCAGCATGGCAGCACGCCTCGCCAGCTATGCCGCAGCATTGCTCATGGGATTCGGCATGGCCTGGCTGTGGAGCGACCCTGAAAGCCTCGCCAATCATGCGCGCGGCACGATTGGCGTAACTGTCGCGCCGCTGACGACGGCGATGCGCAGCTACTGGCTCGCCCTGTCTGTCGCCACCGTTCCGGCTGGCTTGTTTATCTACGCGATGCTGCGTCTCGCAAACCTGTTTGGGCGCTTCGGAAAGGGACGGGTCCTTGAAGTCGTCAATGCCGTCGAGCTCAGCCGGATCGGCTGGCTGCTCATTCTGTTTGGTGCGGCGACCCCGATTGCGCGCGCCCTGCAGAGCGTGGCGCTGACCTATGACAATCCGGCCGGCCGCAGGCAGCTTGCGATCACGCTCGATCCCGGCATGTTCGGCGCGCTGGCTGCAGGTGCTGTCCTTGTCGCCTTCGGGCTGGTGCTGCGCGAGGCGATGCGCCTCTCTGACGAGAATCAGAGTTTCGTGTAGGACAGGGCGATGCCGATCATCGTCGAACTCGATGTCATGCTGGCGCGTCGAAAGATGCGCTCGAAGGAACTTGCCCAGCGCATCGGCCTGACCGAGCAGCAGGTGTCTCAGCTCAAGTCCGGGAAGGTCCGTGGCATGCGTTTCGATACGCTTTCGCGCATCTGCGACACGCTCCAATGCCAGCCCGGCGACCTGCTGCGCTACGAGCCGGGCGAAGAGGAGGAGGGTGGAGGCGCAGAGGCTTGAGAGTCGTGCGCGGCCTCTCGCAAAACCCGAAGCAGATGGTTAGGTTCTGATTATGCTGCGCCTTCTGCTTCTCCGCCACGCCAAGTCGAGCTGGTCCACCGGTCTCACCGATCGGGAGCGACCACTAGCGGTCAGGGGCCGCGAAGCAGCCCCTGTCATGGGGCGCTATCTGGCAGAGGAGATGCTGCTGCCCGATCTCGTGCTGGTCTCGCCAGCACGACGGACAACCGAAACCTGGGAGCTGGTCGGGCCGATGCTGCCGGAGCGCCCCGGGAGCCATCTCGAACCACGCATCTACGAGGCCAAGCCCGAGCGATTGCTGCAGGTCGTCCATGACACGGAAGCCAATGTCCGCACGCTCCTGATGATCGGGCATAATCCCGGCTTTGAGGAATTGGCCGCAAAGTTGACCGGCCATGGCGACCGTTATGCGGCGGCGCGAATGGCACAGAAATACCCGACCTGCGGGCTTGCCGTGCTTGATTTCGCCGTCGAAGACTGGCGCGATGTCGCACCGCGCGGCGGGCGGCTCGATCGTTTCGTGACGCCCGCCTCGCTGGGCGAAGGGCCGGACGAATGAGCGGACCTGCTCCGTTCCTCGCCACATGAGCTCCCCCTCCTATCTCGACGAGGCGCGCAATGCCGCGCTGGCCTTCGGTGACAGCCTGCTTGGACTTGCCCGGCCGCGCCTGCGCCTGGGTGTCACCGGGCTGTCGCGCTCGGGCAAGACTGTCTTCACCACGGCGCTGATCCAGAATCTCATCGAGGGCGCCAGGCTGCCGGTGCTCAAGGCGGCGGCAGATGGACGGATCACGCGCGTACGGCTGGTGCCCCAGCCGGATCCCGATATACCGCGTTTTCCCTATGAGGCTCACCGCGCCGCCCTGTCAGGTCCCGACCGGCGCTGGCCCGAGTCGACCCGACGCATTGCGGAGCTGCGGGTCGAGATCGACTACGAGCGAGCGGCCGGCTGGTTCAAGGGGCCGGCGACGCTGACACTGGATATCGTCGACTATCCCGGCGAATGGCTGCTCGATCTCGCGCTGATCGGCGTCGACTACAAGACGTGGTCGCGGCAGGCGATCGTGGATGCGCGCAAGCCTCACCGGATCGGTTCGGCCAAGCCCTGGCTCGATGGCCTCGCTGTCCGCGATCCGTCGGGGCCTCCTGATGAACTGGCCGCGGAACTCGCGAGCGATCTGTTTAAGGCCTATCTTGCGAGGCTGCGCGCCGATCCGGAGGCTGTCGCCGTGACCCCGCCCGGGCGATTCCTGATGCCCGGTGACCTCGAAGGTTCACCGGCGCTGACCTTCGCGCCGCTCGACGTCGCTCCCGATACCGAGGTCGCGCCAGGCACGCTGGCGGGGCTGATGGCGGATCGCTACGAGGCCTATAAGCGCGTCGTGGTGACGCCGTTCTTCCGTGATCATTTCGCCCGCCTGGACCGGCAGATCGTGCTGGTCGATACATTGGCGGCGCTCGATGCCGGTCCACCGGCGCTCGCCGATCTTGAAACGGCGTTGGGCCAGGCCCTCACGGCATTTTCCGTCGGTCGCAACTCCTGGCTGACGAGCCTGTTCGCGCCACGCATCGAGCGCGTCCTCTTCGCTGCGACGAAAGCCGACCATATCCACCACACCAGCCATGACCGGCTGGCAGCAGTGATGTCTCATCTCGTGGCGCGGGCGGCCGCACGGGCGCAAGGCGCCGGCGCCAAGGTCGAGGCGATGGCGCTGGCTGCGGTGCGGGCGACGAGGGAGGTCAGGATCAAGCAGGGAGGCGAGGATTTGCCGGCGATTGCGGGCGTTCCGGAGGCGGGCGAAAGGGTCGGCGACGAGGTATTCGACGGCATCGCCGAAGCGGCGATCTTCCCGGGTGAACTGCCCGAGCGTCCCGAGGCGATCTTCGATCCGAAGGCGCAGTCCTGGCAGGTGAGGGCGCCACGCTTCAGGCCGCCGCTGGTGCTGCCGGATGCAGGAGGGCGGAGCCAGCCTCCGCCGCAGATTCGCCTCGACCGTGCGCTCGAATTCCTGATCGGTGACAAGCTGGCGTGACGGAGGGAGGCAGATACATGAACAAGGCTCCCCGCGCCGTTCGTCTCGATGCCACCGTGCCGGGCGAGGACGCTCCACGCATGACGAAGGGCGTCGCGGTCCTGCCCGAAAGCGAACCGCTCGACCCGGTCGAGCCGGCCGTCGTCCCGGTGGCGAGCCGAAAGGGCTTCAGCTGGGGCAGCGTGTTCGTTGCGGGTCTGTCCGCCTTCCTGACACTCTCGATCGGCGTCTGGGCCGAGCGGACCATCTCCTCGCTGATGAATGAGAGCCCAGTGCTGGGTTATGCGGCATTGGCCTCGGCGGCGCTCGCCGTGCTCGCCCTTCTGGTGATGCTGGGCAAGGTTCTGCGCGACATCCTGCGCGAGCGGCGCGTCGAGTCGTTGCGGCTGCGTGCCACGGCGGTGCTTGCCGGTGGCAGTCTCGACGAAGCCAAGGCGATCACCGGCGAACTTCAGCGCCTCTATGCGACGCGACCGGAGACTGCAAAGAGCCGGGCAGAGCTGGCGGACAGCCTGCCCCAGCTCTTTGCGCCGCATGACGTTCTGACCGTCGCAGAGCGGAGCCTGATGACGCCGCTCGACGCCGCGGCGCAGGCGCAGATCGCGCTGGCCGCGCGCCGGGTCTCGCTGGTCACGGCCGTCAGCCCGCGGGCCCTGATCGATATCGTCTTCGTGCTTGTGGCCTGCGCGAGATTGCTGCGGGCGATCGCCGGCATCTATGCCGGCCGCCCCGGGACGCTGGGCCTGCTGCGTCTGGCGCGGCAGGTGCTCGGCCACCTGGTCGTGACAGGCGGCATCGCGGCCGGTGACGCGCTGGTCCAGCAGGTCGTCGGGCAGGGGCTCGCCGCTCGGCTTTCGGCCAAGCTCGGGGAGGGCGTGCTCAATGGCCTGCTGACGGCGCGCGTCGGGCTCGCTGCGCTTGCCGTTTGCCGGCCTCTGCCATTCATCGAAGCCAAGCCACCCACCCTGTCGGATGTGGCAAGCGACCTTCCGTCCTGGCGCGGCACGGCTTCCAGCTGACCTTCGGGCTCGGCAAGATCTTGGGGCTCGGCAAAATTTGCCGGCCGGCACGGAAACTGCCGGGCGGAATTCGCCGCGATACGGTTTCGAAACTATCCAAGTGATTGAAAAATAGAATTCTCCTGCATGGCACGGGCCCTGCAGTGGTTGCCTCGACGTATTGGGCGCCCATCCGGGTGCCAGGGTTGAGGCGAGGGTATCATGGGTGTCTTCAGCGCGCTGACGACGGCAGTTTCGGGCATGCAGGCGCAGTCCTATGCGCTCGAGAATATCTCAGGCAACATCGCGAATTCGAGGACGGCCGGCTTCAAGCGTGTCGATACGACGTTCTCGGATCTGGTCCCGGATTCGGCTCTCAATCGCCAGATCGCTGGTTCTGTCGCGTCCTATAGCCGCGCGACCAACACGATCCAGGGCGATCTCCAGGCCACGCGCATCGACACCAATGTCGCGATCAACGGCGATGGCTTCTTCGTCGTCGACCAGCGCCAGAGCGGCCTCGGCGCCAATACCCAGTTCACCAACAGCAATCTCTATACCCGCCGCGGCGATTTCGATTTCGATGCCAATGGCTATCTGGTGAATGGCGCGGGCTACTATCTGAAAGGGCTGAAGATCGACGCCGTCACGGGCCAGTTGGTCGGCACCCAGCCAGAAGTGCTGCGCATCACCAAGGAACAGTTCCCGGCCAAGGCGACGACCTCGATCGAGTATCGCGCCAATATCCCGGCCTTCCCCGGCACGACGAACGCCAAGACCACCGTGCCTGGATCCGAGCTGTTGAAAGCTACGGGCTACGCCTCCAATCCGCTGTCCACGACCGCCGGCGGAACCGGCCTCGTGACCGGCGCCGACGTCACCCGATTCCTGAGCGATTCCATCGCGGGCGGGTCCGTCACCGTCTATGACGCGCTCGGCAAGGCGACGAGCGTCGAATTGCGCTGGGCCAAGACCACGAATGCGGCGCCGGCCCAGGTGGGGCCGCCGGCCGTTCCGGCGACCGTCGACACCTGGAACCTCTTCGTTGCCGAGAACACCGGCGCGACGGGCGGCGCCGTGGCCTATCGTAATGCCAATGTCGACATCACCTTCGGCTCCACCGGCCAGATGGTGAACCCTGCCGGCGGCAACATCACGCTGCCGAACATGACGATCGCGGGCACGGCGATCTCCGGCATCAATCTCACGACCGGCGGCAACGGCCTGACCCAGAACGGCGATGTCAGCGGCCAGATCGACGCGCGTAGCATCCGTCAGGACGGCTATACGGCCGGCACGCTCGACCGCGTCTCGGTTTCGGCCGAAGGCCAGGTGATCGGCACTTTCAGCAACGGCCAGGTCGTCGCGATGGCCCAACTCTCGGTGGCCCGCTTCAATGCCGGCAACGCCCTGAAGCGCCTCGACGGTGGCGCCTTCGAGGAAACGATCGAGTCCGGTCCTCCGATCATCGGTCTGGGTACGTCGCAGCTCATCGGCGGCAATGTCGAGCAATCCAACACCGACATCGCCGACGAGTTCTCGAAGATGATCGTCACCCAGCAGGCCTACTCGGCCAACACCAAGGTGATCAGCACGGCGCAGGAAATGCTGCGCGATGTGTTCAGCATCATCCGCTGAGCGGCTTTGACCGCCGGCGGAGGCGGTTCCGGGCGATCCAGGAGGATCGCCGGTGACGGCAGGAGTTGACGATGGGTCTGAGTACTTCCCTGGGCACCGCGATTTCCGGGCTGCATGTCACGCAGACCGGTATCGGCGTTGTTTCGCAGAATGTCGCCAATGCCGGCGTTGCCGGTTATGTCCGGCGCGTCGTCAGTACCTCCGATACGCTCAGTGGCGCGACGATCGGTACGTCGAGCACGGCTGTTCAGCGCCTGCTCGACAAGATCGTCCAGCATCAGCTCTGGCAGGAAAGTGCCGGCGCCGCTTACACGTCGACACGGGCGGATGCGCTCTCGAATCTCGACAAGCTGTTCGGCGCGCCGGGAAGCGCGACGGCGCTCGATTCTGTCTACAGCTCCTTCACCACCTCGCTCCAGGCGCTGAAGAACGATCCGTCATCCTATACCAACCGCACGGCTGTGCTCGATGCAGCCAGCCAGCTCGCAAACCGCCTGAACGGGCTGTCCGCCGGTGTTCAGGCTGAGCGCACCCAGGCCGAGACGAAGATCGGCGGTGCCGTCAACCAGATCAACCAGCTGCTGGACTCGCTGACCAGCGTCAATGCCCGGATCGTGCAGGGGCAGAGCGACCAGGCGACAGCGGGCCTGAAAGACCAGCGCGACCGTATCGTCTCCGAACTCTCGCAATACATGGACATCAAGACCAGCGAGGATGCGCGCGGCTCGCTCAGCATCGTCACTGGATCGGGTGCCCAGATCTTCGACGGCCGACCGGCGGTGAAGTTCAGCTTCGACGGCCGCTCCGCGCTTGGCCCGGAAGCGCAATGGAGCCCCAACGCGGCGACGCGTGGTGTCGGCACCATTACGATGACCGACAATTCCGGCAACCAGATCGACGCGATCGCCAACAAGGTGTTCCGGTCGGGCGAGATCGCAGCCAATCTCGAGCTTCGCGACAAGACGCTGGTGCAGATGCAGGCCCAGCTCGACGAGATGGCGGCGCAGCTCTCGAGCGCCTTGTCCGATCGGGAGATCGCCGGAACGGCCGTCACCACAGGCGCGGCCTCAGGCTTCGATGTCGACCTCGCCGGGCTTCAGTCCGGCAACAGCGTGACGCTCGACTACCAGGTCACTCCCGGTGGCGCGACGCGGCGTTTCACCTTCGTGCGCGTGGAATCCGGTGCATCGCTGCCGCTGCCGGCATCGGCCAGCGGCGATGCCAACAACACCGTGGTCGGCATCGATTTCTCGGGCGGCCCGGCGTCTGTCGCAGCCCAGATCCAGGCCGCGATCGGCGGTGGGTTCACGGTTTCGAATACCGGTTCGATGCTGCGCATCGTCGACGATGGCGCGGGCAATACCCGCGACGTGCTCGGCCTGACGGCACGCCCGACCACTACAAGCCTGTCCGGGGCCAACGGATCGCCCGAACTGCCCTTCTTCGTCGATGCAGGGAACGGCAACGGCGCCTATACCGGCTCGTTCGAGGGCAAGTCCCAGGCTCTGGGCTTTGCCGGCCGTATCACGATCAATCCTGGACTGATCGCGGACCGCTCGAAGCTCGTCGTCTTCAACACCACGCCGGCGACGCCGCAGGGCGACGCCACCCGGCCGCAGATGCTGCTCGACCGGCTGACCAAGGGCCTGCGGAGCGTCACCAACGCGGTCTCGCTCGACGGCTCGACGGCGACCTCCAACATCACCGTCTCGAACTTCGTGCAGCGCGTCGTCGCCTCGCAGGGGCAGGCGGTCGAAAACGCCAAGCGCCTCGATGAAGGCCAGCAGGTGGCGCTCGCCTCCGTGCAGAGCCGCTTCGCCGAGACCTCACAGGTCAATGTCGACCAGGAAATGGCGACGTTGATCGAGCTGCAGAACGCCTACGCCGCCAATGCCCGCATCATCTCCACGGTGAAGGAGATGATGGACATGCTGATGAGAGTCTGAGGGACGCCATCATGACGATTACCTCCTATGGCACCGGAGCCTATCGCGCGGCTAGGCCGAGCGAATTCGTCTCGACGCGGGCGAAATTCGATGATCTTCAGCGCCAGCTCGATACGGGCAAGAAGGTCACCAGCTACGGCGATCTCGGGATCGAGCGGCGCACCAGCCTCGACCTCAACGCCAAGAAGGCCTCGCTCGATTCCTGGCTCTCCGGAATCCAGCTTGCCGACGTCAATCTCAAGCTCTCGACCAAGGCGGTCGAGGGGTTTGCCAAGCTGACGGCCGAAACCAAGAACGACGCGCGTCCGGGCAGCTATGTCGAGAGCGCCAGCGGCCGTTCGGCGCCGCAGGTTCTGGCCGAGGAAAAGTTCAAGCAGGCGCTCGACCTGCTCAACACCAATGTCGGCGGGCGCTATCTGTTCTCGGGGCGGACCTCGGATACCGAGCCGGTGGTCAGCTATTCCCTGATCATGGATGGGGACGGCGCCGGCCGCGCCGGGCTGAAGCAGCTGATCGCCGAGCGCAAGGAAGCCGATCTCGGCCTGACCGGGCTCGGGCGCCTCACGGCAGGTGGCGCCGGCACGACGGCGACAATCGCGGAAGAGGCGGGCAATCCCAATTACGGCTTCAAGCTGAAATCCGCCACCACGACATCGGCGGGATTGGTCCCGACCTATACTGCGGGTCCGCCGGCCGATGTCTCCGTGAATGTCGCGGCTCAGCCGCAGCCCGGTGACACCTTGCGCTTCAAGGTCGATCTGCCCGATGGCACCCAGAAAGAGATCGTCCTGACGGCGCGGGCGGCCGGGAGCAATGGCAGCGCGACGGACACGTTCGAGATCGGTGCCGACGTCAATGCCACGGCTGCCAATCTGCGCGCTTCGGTTTCGGCCGCCTTCGGCAAGGAGGCTCAGACGACGCTGTCGGCCTCGTCGGCCCAGGTCGCGGCCAAGAACTTCTTCGATGGCAGTTCCAGCAATCCGCCGGTGCGGGTGCCGGGGCCGCCCTTCGCCACCGCGACGGCTGCGCCGGCGCCTGGAACACCGGCGAATACGGTGATCTGGTACCAGGGCGACGATGCGCCGGGCTCGGCGCGCGCGACGACGACGGTGCAGGTCGATCAGAGCGAGACCGTCGCCATAGGCGCACGCGCCAATGAGGAGGCCTTCAAGGTCGGGCTGGCGCAGTTTGCCGTATTCGCGGCCGAGACCTTCCCGGCCGGCGATCCCAACTCGAAGGGGCGTTACGAGGCCCTGGCCGAACGCGTCAGCAATACGATCGGCTACGGCACCGGCGTGCAGAAGCCGGCCGAGATCATCGTCGAACTCGGGACGGCCCAGAAGGCGATGGCGAGCGCCAAGGAGCGCCACACCGCCACCCAGAATTATCTGACGACGACGCTCGCCGGGGTCGAGGAGGTCACGACCGAGGAGGTTGCAACGCAGATCCTGGCACTACAGACACGCCTGCAGGCGAGCTACCAGACGACCGCGATTCTCTCGAAGCTGACGCTGACGAACTACATCTGACCCAGCCGAGACTTGGTGAAAACGAAAACGGCGCCAGAAACTGGCGCCGTTTTCGTTTGAGGGTTTGGTCGGTGTCGGACGCAAGGGCCGTCGGATCAGCGCCCGCGCAGGCCGGCGGCGATGTCGCGGTTGATGCCGATCAGCACGGTCAGGGATTCCGGGACCGGGTTGGCGGAGATGCGGAAGGTCTGGTTGAAGATGAAGTTGGCGAGGCCGAGGATGTTGCGCTTGATCTCGACCGGCAGCGGGTTGTCCTCGGCGATCACCGCAGAAACCAGCAGGGTCCAGAGCTTGCGGTTGTAGTTCAGGGCATCGTCGAGCTCGCGCTGGCGACCGAGCCAGTCATCGGCAACGGACTGAAGCCGGACGGCGGCTTTCAGGAGCAGGGATGCTTCGAGTTCGCGAGGGGAGACGGCAGACTGGGCAGTCCTGGCGGCAGAGGCGTACGCGTTAAACCCGTGTTGCATTCTCGATGAGTTCCGCTTCGTAGGCGATCAGCTGCTTTGCTGCCTTCAGGGCTTTGTACAGATCGCCGCTTAAGATGCGGTTATTGATCTCGGTCATATGCGGCAGGGAACTCGGGGCAGCCTTCATGAAATCGCGGACGAGYGCGAAATAGGTCTCGTGCTCATGCGTCGGATCCTGCGCCAGATACATCRGCTGGATGGCGAGATAGATCTTCTTCGCCGGCGTGTTGGCGGTGGTAGCTGTGAGGATGTCCTTCTCGCGCAGGATCGGCGCCTCGCCTTCGATGAAGAAGCGCGTGCGCTGCTCGTCGTTGCGGATCACCACCTGGCCGATGATGATGCGCTCGTTCGGCTTGAGCTCGACTTTGAGAGCCATGACGATCCTGCCTTCTGGCTTTTGGGAGGGGAGGTCGGGTGCTTCGGCGCGATCAGCCGAAGAGCCGGAGCACGCCCTGGTCGGCCTGGTTGGCCAGCGAGAGCGCGGTCTGCGAAAGCTGCTGGCGCGTGTTCAGTGCCAGCAGGCTTGCGCCTTCCTCGTTCGGATCGGCAAGGACGAGATTGTCGGCACCGATCTTCAGCGTATTCACTAGCTCCTTGGTGAAGTCCTGACGGGTCTGGGCGACCGAAAGGTTCGAGCCGAGCGTCGAGGCCAGCGACTTCAGCGAGGTCAGGGCGCCGGTCAGGGACTGGGTCGCCTTCTCCAGGTCGAGGTCGTTCTGGAAGTTGACGAAGCCAGCCAGCTGGGTGTTGACGGCCTGGTCGATGCCGAGATTGGCGGCGCTCAGGGTCGAACCCTGGATTTCCAGCTTGGTCTGGTTCGTGCCGGTCTTCTCGTTGAAGACGATCGAGAGGCGGTCGCCTGCGAGCAGGTTGATGCCGTTATAGCTCGAATCCTTGGCGAGCTTGTCGATCTGGTCGCGCAGGTCGTTGAACTGCTGGATCAGGTTCGAGCGGACGGCCGAGGTGACGTTCGACGAGGTGATCGTCGAGGTGCCGACGACGGCATCCAGCGCGCTGAAGCCGATCGCGGCGTTGTCTCCGCCTGCCTGGGCATCGGTGATTGCAGCACCACCGTTAGCGCCCGAGCCGAAACCAAAGGCGACGGTCTCGGAGCCGGTGCCCTTGACGTTGAGCTGGCCCTTCTCGTCGACGAAGGCTGTGGCAAGCCCGGACTTGTTGATCTCGTTAACGACATCCCGGACAGTCGTGTTCGCGGACGCAAAGGAGGCTGTGTAGGTGGTGGTGCCGACGGTGATCGAAATGCCGAGCGACGGCGTTGCTGTCGTGTCGATGCCGAGGTCGCCGGCGGAGGCGGGGGTCGCGGTGGAAACAGCCGTATCGCCGGCGCTGCCAATACGCTTGTCGAGCGCGATATCCTTGAGGCTCTTGCTGGTCACAGCCGCTTCGGTAGCGTTGGCGAGAGCCGTGCCGGCCTTGGTCGGGCGGTTTTGGGCCGCGTCGGCCTGGGCCTGCTTCACCGTCGATTGCAGCGACTGCACCAGCTTGGTGACGCCGTCGATACCCTTGGATGCCGACTGAATGGTCTGGATGCCGTTGGAGATGCCGTCGAGCAGGCCGGTGAGCTGGCTGGAGCGGTCGTTCAGCGAGGCCGAGGTGAAGTAGTTCACCGGGTTGTCGATGGCCGAGTTGACCTTCTTGCCGGTGGCGAGGCGATTCTGGATGACGCTCTGCTGCGCGGTGGTCTGCTGAAGCGTCAGGAGGTTGTTGCGCACGCCGCTGGAAAGAATCGTATTCGCCATCTTCGGTCCCCTGGAACGCGCGATTCGGCGCTGAGCCAAATTTTCTGGGCCGATAATCCCTTGTTAGGGATAACAAATGGTTAAACGAGGGATGCGGCGTGCTCCTCATGCCGTCCGTCAAATGCAAAAGAGGCGGAGCTTTCGCTCCGCCTCTTTTTGTCTTCGGCCCACATTCTGTGGGCGAGCCCGCTTCTGCGGACGAAGGATCAGAACAGGCGCAGGACCGCCTGGTCGCCCTGCGAGGCCATGGAGAGGGCGGTCTGCGAGAGCTGCTGACGGGTCTGCAGCGAGAGCAGGTTGGCGGCCTCTTCGTTGGCATCGGCATTGACGAGGCTATCGGCACCAGCCGCCAGCACGCCGGCGAGGTCCTTGGTGAAGTCCTGGCGGGTCTGCGCCACCGAGAGGTTTGCACCAAAGCCCGAAGCAAGCGACTTCAGCGAGGTCAAGGCGCCGGTCAGGGCCTTGGTTGCGCCTTCCAGATCGGCGTCGTTCTGGAAGTTGGTGAAGCCGGCGAGTTGGGTGTTGCCGGCCTGGACGATGCCAAGGTTGTCGGAGGTCAGCGTCGAGCCCTGAATCTCCAGCTTGGACTGGTTCTTGCCGGTCTTCTCGTTGAACTGGATCGAGACCTTGTCACCGGCCAGCAGGTTGACGCCGTTGAAACCTGAATCCTTGGCGAGTTCATCGATCTGCGTGCGCAGGTCGTTGTACTGCTGGATGAGGTTCGAGCGAACCGCCGAAGTCACGCCAGATGAGACGCCGCCGGTGGTGCGATCAGCCGCTGCTAGACCGAAGGCAGCATTGCCAGCGCCGGTCGAGGCTGCGGTGGTCGAGGCCGTGGCATCGGCACCGGTGCCAATGCCAACGCCCAGTGTCTCCGAACCGGTTCCCTTGACGTTCAGCAGGCCCTTTTCATCGACGAAGGCAGTAGCGACACCCGAACCATTGATGGCGTTGACCACATCGCGAACAGTGGTGTTGGCCGTCAGGGCGATCGAAACGTTGGTCGTCGAAGTTGGGGAGGCTGGCGTGCCAGTGGTGAGCTGGATGGTCAGCGAGGGAGCGGCCGTGGTGTCAACACCCAGGTCGCCGGCGCTGCCGGCAGTGGCTGCAGAGACCGCCGTATCGCCGGCGCTGCCGATGCGCTTGTCGAGTGCGATATCCTTCAAGCTCTTGCTCGTCGCAACAGCTTCTGCTGCGCCGGCGAGCGTGGTGCCGGTGCCGACGACGGTCGGACGGTTCTGAGCGGCGTCGGCCTGGGCCTGCTTCACAGTGGACTGCAGCGACGAGACCAGTTTGGTGATGCCATCGATGCCCTTGGAGGCAGCCTGAATGGTCTGGATGCCGTTCGAGATGCCGTCGAGCAGACCTTTGAGCTGTCCCGAGCGCTCGTTCAACGACTGGGCGGTGAAATAATTGACCGGGTTGTCGACCGCGGTGTTCACCTTCTTGCCGGTGGCCAGCTTATACTGGGTGGCCTGGGCGGCGGCAGCGGTCTGCTGGAGAGTGGCGACCGAATTGCGGACAGCCGAAGAGAGCGTAATAGCCATAGTCGTTATACCTTCTGGTATGGTGCCATTCTGGCGTCATGGCCTTCTGGCCGCGACCCGAGGACACTCGGTCGCCAACCCGTAACGAGTGGTAAATTTCAGCGGTCGAATTGCCGTCAGATTGGGCAAAGCCACTGCATGGTTAAGCGCGCGATAAGACGGTGGCTGGGTTCCATCGGCCCAAACGCAAACCGCCCGCGGGAGCGGGCGGCTGGGATACAAATTCGGGAAGGCAGCCCTTGTCAGGCGGTGCGCTCGACATAATGCTGCGCGCTGGTTTCGTCGGCGAGCCGGGCTTTCTCGGCGAGTTCACGTGAATAGATGCGCAGCCGGAGCAGCGTCTCGTCAGGCAGTTGCGAAACGGTCTCGCCGGTCACCCTGTTCTTCTTCTGGATGACAACTTCGCGGGTGCGCGGCTCGATCACGATGCGACGCTCGATGAGATCGCGCAGATCCTGTTCGCGCTGGCGCGCCGCCTGCCTGTCCGTGGTGGCGTTCTGCTTTGCCATGGCGTCGTCGCGCCGCGCTTGTTCAGAGCGGGCCTGCAGATCGAGCTGGACCGCTTCACCCGCTGTTGCCGACTGGACGGTTTGCGCCGCCGGCAGTTCGACCGGGATGCTCCCCTTGGTCGCGGCGGCATCGCTTCTGGCGGTCACGTGATAGGCGCCGACCGCTGTCGCCCTCGTCGAGGCCCCGAAATCCATCGCTCACTCCTTCTGGAGTCGGATAACAGCCACCCCTCGCGGCCGTCGTACGAAAGGCGCGGCCAAGCCGCACCCTTCGCATCATATCGACAATGACCGCGAAGATTGAATCTTCCGTAAGGAGATTAGGTAAATTTTGACGATTGCCGTGGCAGCCGCCGCCTCCCCCCTGGCACGCTGGCTCCCCGTGGCTCAGAGACTGCGGGAGATCACGAGCGGCCCGGAGTTCGGGCGGACAAAGGCGCCGGCTCCCACAGTTGCCGTCGGTCCGTAGCCGGCGGCCCGCATCGGACGGTTTGCCTCGAAGGCGAGATCGCGGACGATCGATTCCGAGACGGCTCGCGCGGTGGCAAGCACGATCTGGTTGATCTCGATCAGGTCCTGGAATGCGACATGGGCGGCCTTCAGGCGCTTGACCTGATCGGGGACGAAGCGCGCCAATGCCACCGCATTCAGCTTCACCTGCTCGACGCCGCGCATATAGATGCCGGCAAGCTCGGTCTTTCGCGGTTCGCGTTCCATTGCGTCCGACAATTTGCCGGCGCGGACCAGTTCGGTTTCCTCGCCAACGACATGGGACAGGGCCCCGAGCGTCTCCAGCACGGCTTCGATCAGCGCCTGCGCTTCGAGAGCGCTTGCGATCCGCGGCCGCTCGTCCAGTACACGCCTAGCCAGCGACACGTGCAGCTCCGGTAGTCATCGCCGCGGTGGCCTGTTCCTGAACCTGCAGCAGGCTGCGCATGATCGGATCGGACAGGCCGATGCCACCGGCGCGCTGCAGATTGCGGGCATATTCCTGGGTCAGCATCGAGCGATAGACGCCACCGCCGGTGCCGTTCTCGCCGAGCGGTCCCTCGGTCTCGCTGGAGGCCATCAGTTTGTCCGTGACCTGTTCGAGGAAGACGGTCTCGAACTCGTCGGCCTGCTTCTTGGCCTTCGCCTTGGCGGGATCGAGAGCGTTTGCCAGGCCGCTGACGAGGCTTCCGGCAACGCCGAGCGCCAGTTTCGCAGCGGGGAGGGCGAGTGCGGCGGTCATTACATCACCTCGATTTCTGCCTGGAGGGCGCCGGCGGCCTTGATCGCCTGAAGGATGGAGATCATGTCGCGCGGGCCGATTCCGAGGGCGTTCAGTCCGTCGACGAGCTCGGCGAGCGTCACGCTCTCCTTGACGAGGGCGAGCTTGTTGCCGCCTTCGGTGTCGACCTTGACGTTGGTGCGGGGCACGACGGTGGTGCGGCCGCGGGCGAAAGGCTCGGGCTGGCTGACTTCCGGCTGCTCGCTGATCGTCACGGTCAGGTTGCCCTGCGCGACGGCGACGGTGGAGACGCGGACGTCCTTGCCCATGACGATGATGCCGGAGCGTTCGTCGATGACGATGCGGGCGAGCTGGTCGGGCTCGACCCGCAGCTGTTCGATCTCGGTCAGCATGCGGATCATGTTGCCCTGGAAGCGCGGGGGGATCTGCAGCACGACAGTCGAGGGATCGGTCGGCTCTGCCGCATCGCCGCCGAGGAAATCATTGATCGCAGCGGCGACGCGGCGCGCCGTCGTGAAGTCCGGGTTGCGCAGCGACAGCCGCAGCGTCTTCAGCTTGTTCAGCGCGAAGTCGATCTCGCGTTCGACCAGGCCGCCATTGGCGATGCGGCCGACCGTCGGCACGCCGCGAGTGATCTTGGCGGCGTCGCCCTCGGCCGAGAAGCCGGAGATTGCGACCGGCCCCTGCGAGACGGCGTAGACCTCGCCATCGGCGCCGAGCAGCGGCGTTGCGAGCAGGGTGCCGCCCTGAAGCGACTTGGAGTCACCCAGTGCCGAGACCGTGACATCGAGGCGCGTGCCCTGGGTGGCGAAGGGCGGCAGGTTCGCGGTCACCATCACGGCGGCGACATTGGCGGTGCGCATATTGGCGCCGCGCGTATTGACGCCGAGCCGCTCCAGCATCGCCTGCAGCGACTGCTTGGTGAAGGGCGTATTGTTCAGCGTGTCGCCGGTGCCATTGAGGCCGACGACGATGCCATAGCCGAGGATCTGGTTGCTGCGCACGCCTTCGACGGCGGCGAGATCCTTGATGCGGGAGAGCGCCTGCGCCGGCTCGGCCGCCCAGGACAGGCCGATGGCCAGCAGCGCGGCCAGCGGCGTCACAAGGCGTTTCAGGGAGGGCAGGCGAACCATAGGGCACCGGCGGGAATGAGACAGTAGCGGCTCATGCCTTGCGAGGGGCGTGCCAACTGCCGATTTCATGAAAACCCTTATTTGCCAGCCTGTTGTGAGGTAGGCTCTGTCTGGCGCTTGCCGTTGTCGCTATGTCGTTCCTGCCGGATCGGCAGTTTTTGCCGGGCGATTTACCGCTTGTTAACCATGCGGGTCCAAGGCTTGGCGCATCGTCAACCGAGGCCGTCATGATCCGTATCGACCCGCGCACGCCCGTTATCGGGGCAGGCTCGGCCAGCCAGACCCGGCGGGCCGGCGCGGCGTCGTTCTCTTTGCCCGGCCGCGAATCCGCGACGGCGGCACAGGGCAGCACGGTCAGCAATGCGGGGTCGCTCGATCTCCTGCTCGCGGTCCAGGCCGAAGGCGATGCGCAGGAGCGCAAGAAGCGTCAGGCACGGCGCGGGCATGACCTGCTCGACGGGCTCGACAGGCTGAAGGCTGCGCTCCTCTCCGGCCGCGTCCAGATCGCCGAGCTGGAACGCCTCAAGACGACGCTCTCGTTGCGGCGCGAGACCACCGATGATCCGCGCCTCGACGATGTGCTGGCTCATATCGAGCTGCGGGCGGCGGTCGAGCTCGCCAAGCTCGGGCGTTAGATCCTCGGACCAGAAATCGTATCCGGTCAGATGATCTAACCCTTTGTGTTTGCATCGGCCTTCCCGAAAGCCGCAATCCACTTTTCCGGCCGATGCAATGGCCTTCGAACCTGCCGCCGGTCCGATCAGGACCGAGCGGTTGCAGCGAGACCCTTACTGCGACAGGGCGCAAACGCTCGGCGGCGTCACGCCCTTGAAGCGCTGATCCATCCAGGCGATCGCCGCGTCGGCGCTGTCTCGCGCAGCCAGGAGATGGCCGACGCCCGGCAACGCATCGAATTGCACCGCGCTGCCGGCGCGACAAAGCTTGTCTGCGTAGTCGCGTGTCACCTGGGGCCGGACGAGCGTGTCGCTCGTGCCCTGCGCGATATAGACCGGGACGCTGCGCGGCAGGAGACCGGGGGTATTGCGGCTGAGAAGCGCGCGCCAAGGCTGCTGCTCAGCAAAGGCGTTGTCGACGAGGAAGCGGCGCTCCAGCGCCTTGGTCGGGCGCAGCCTGCTGAAGATGTCCGTCAGGCTCTCCAGGCAATCTGCGGCCAACTGATCGACCACCGGAATCGCGCCCGAACTCACGATCTTGTTCAGGGGCGCCTTGTAGACACGCGTCCAGGACCACAGGGTCATTGCCGTCAGGTTCCGGCCGCCATCCGTGTCGATGTCGTCGGACAGCAATGTGGCGAGTTCGGTCGCAGGCGCTGCGGCGGCGACACCGACGAGGTCGAGTTCGGGCGCCAGGCGCTTCGCCAGGATGCCGGTGAACAGCGCCGCGTGCCCACCCTGGGAGTGGCCCCAGACGGTGAAGCGCCGCCCGGCGGAGGCATTGGGGAGCTGGCCGGTCGCGCGCACCGAGTCGATTACGGAGCGGGCCGCGCTGGCGCCGACCAGATAAGGATGGACCCCCGGTGCGCCCAGGCCCGGATAGTCCGTCGCCGTGACGATGTAGCCACGCGCGAGCATCGGACGCAGGCCCTGAATGGATTGGAAGATACCGCCGGAGCGCGACGGTCCGCATTGCGGCTGGACCCCGGTCGTCGGGTGCGCCCAGGCGACGACGGGGCGTCCCTCGGCCGGACCGGGGCCGGGCGGGACGATCGCAACACCGGACACGGCGATCGGCCGCCCGTCGAGGCCGACCGAGCGATAGAGCATCCGGTAGGCGCTGGCGCCCTCGGGCGTTCCGTTCAGAATCTCGGTCCGGATTAGCGTTCCGGGGCGCCCTCCGGCGATCTCGGCAGACGTCGCCGTATAGAAGTCCGATTGCGCGTCGGCTGGCGAGGGGAGGCCGGCCGCCGACATCCACATCAGCAGGGCGAGGACGGCGCGCATGAACGGTTCTCCAGAGGTGGCATAGGCTTCGGTCGGTTTGACCGGAACTAGCCGAGAGACCGTTTAGGATTCGTCCGTGCTGCCGAACCGACGCGTGTCGATCCGGCACGGAAACTGGTCGTCAGCGAATGAACTGGTCCGCGTAATCCGCTCCGAGCCCGTTGCCCGCGTAATGCGCGCGGCATTTGTCGAGGCGGGTGAAGACGTCGTCATAGCCCAGGCACTTGCCGTCGGGATCGACATAGATCATCGCGCCATTGACCTGGAACATGGTGATCATCTCTTCGACGTCAGGGTCGACGACGAGCGTATGGGTCTCGCCCGGCGCCTCGTAGACATAGGACCCTTCGGTCGCCACCCAGTCGTGCTCCAGGTAGCGCCACTTTCCCTTGAGGACATAGCCGTGCACGGGCAGGGGGTGGCGGTGGCGCGAGAGCACGCCGGCGCGGCGTACCTTCAGGAGGTTCATCCAGTATCCGCGCGTCACGCAGAAGAGCAGCGGACGGAACCAGACATTGTCATCGACCGGCACCCAGACCCGCTCGTCGGTTGGAATGACATTGGGCACGATCAGTTCGGGTGGGGAATCCTTCGGCTGAGGGTGGCGATAGGGCGTCCAGCGGTCCTCGGCGCTCGCCTCGACTGGCATGGGGTTCGGGTTGGTCATGGCGTTTCCTGCCTGAGATCTTGATTCAAGTCGTTGCCGGAGTGATTCCGGAAGCGGTTGCATGCCGTTGCCGTGTTTGGCGTTTTTGGTGTTGATGTGGATGGCGTCAGATGGCGAGATACCCGCCATCGACGGGCAGGATGGCACCTGTCACGAACTTGGCCGCATCCGAGAGCAGGAAGGCGATGGCGCCGCCGACATCGCTGGGTTCGCCCCAGCGACCCTGTGGTGTACGCGCCAGGATCGGCGCCGAACGGGCAGCATCCTCGACCAGGGGCCTGGTCAACTCGGTCGCGATCCAGCCGGGAGCGACGGCGTTGACGCGGATGCCTTCAGGTGCCCAGGCGGCCGCGAGCGACTTGGTGAGCTGGCCGATGCCGCCCTTCGATGCGGAGTAGCCCGGGGCGAAGGGCGAGCCGTGGAAAGTCAGCATGGAGGCGATGTTGACGATCGCCCCGCCATTGGCGGCGAGCTTGTCCTTGGCCGCCACGCACATCCGCATCGAACCGGTGAGGTTGACCTCGATCGTCAGGCGAAAGGCTTCGATCTCGAATTCCTTGCCGCCGCGCTGGATCATCCCGGCGCAGTTCACCAGCGCATCGATACGGGGGCAGAGCGCGACGATGGCCGCGACCTGATCATCCCTGGTCACATCGAGCTTGGCGTGACGGATCGTGGGGTGAGGCGGGGACGCCGCGACCTCATCATCGGTGAGGCCGGTGGCGATGACCTCGTAGCCGGACTGGGCGAGCGCAAGCGCAGCGCCTGCGCCGATGCCGCGTGTGCCGCCGGTTACGAGAGCGAATTTGGGAACGGGAGTATCTGTCATGCCTAAAGGCTAGAGCGACCGGGGCGATCACGGAAGGCCGGCAAAGGCAGAGCAGGGTCCCTTCATTCGAGGCTGTATTTCAGGCGCAGCAGGGCGGTGCCGCGCGTCTCGTACTGGCTCGCGACGAGCGGCATCTGACGTGCCAGCGCCAGATCGAGCGAGGCCTCCCAGGAGAGATTCGCCAGAGCTGCGAGATCGGCGCTCAACTTGACCTCCGGCACAAGCGTCGAGTGCGGGCCACCATCGGGAGCGAAGACGTAGCTGCCGGCCATGGAGAGCTGCGAGCTCATGGTCAGGTACTGAAAGAGCTGGTGGCGGAACCCGACCAGCAGACTGGCGTTCTGCTCGGGTTTTCCCGCCGTGCTGCTGCCGCCTCCCGTCGAGATCGTCCAGATGAAGCCGGGCCCCTTGTTGGCGACAGGCCGGGCCAATTTCCAGTCGATGCGTGCGTCGCCGACCTGCTCGTGCCCGGGCGGTGCGATCAGCTTGGTCGAGATCGAGAACGTGTCGGCGCCGAGCTGGAGGCCGACGCTCCGTTCGGGCGCAGACCCTGTCGGGCCACGTGTCGAAAAGCCCTGGCGAATGACGCTGAGCGGGATTTCCCTAGGCAACTGCCGGTTGGCCTTCGGCGTGGCGGGCCAGTTTGCGCGCGCGCTCAGAGCCGGATCGAACGGCACGGCGTCCAGATCGTCCTGCGCCTCTTGAGCCTGTGGTTCGACCGCGTCGTCAGGCACTTCGTGGGTGAGGATAGGTTTGGGAATGGGGAAGCGCGGGCTGTAGGCACCGTCGTCATTGGCCTTCGCCGCCCAGCCCGTGACGAGCAGGAGGGCAACGATGCCGGCCCGAGCCCCGATGGACCGGCCAGCACGAATACTGCAGCGATGGTGATACAAAGTCGGCATTCTTCCTCGGCGGCGATCTCAAATCGAAGTTAGAACGGGAAGGTGCAGTTTTTGCGGCAGTGCAGCATGAAGGCAGTGCGGCATGAGGCTTGGGCAACTCGGCCAAAAGCCGTGCTTCCCCAGTGGCACGTAACCCGCTAGGAAGCGCGCGGGCGGGCTGCGGAGCTATGGCTGCAGCCCGGAAACGTTCCAGACTGGCCAGCAGCAGGGGTCGAAATCACATGAGCAAGATCAAGGTCGCCAATCCCGTCGTCGACATGGACGGCGACGAGATGACCCGCATCATCTGGCAGAAGATCAAAGACACGCTGATCTTCCCCTATCTCGACCTCGAGCTGGATTATTACGACCTGTCCGTCGAGAACCGCGACGCGACCAATGACCAGGTCACGATCGATGCCGCCAACGCCACCAAGAAGCATGGCGTCGCGGTGAAGTGCGCCACCATCACCCCGGACGAGGGCCGGGTGAAGGAGTTCAATCTCAAGCAGATGTGGAAGTCGCCGAATGGCACGATCCGCAACATTCTCGGCGGCGTGATCTTCCGCGAGCCGATCATCTGCAAGAACGTGCCGCGCCTCGTRCCGGGCTGGACGCAGCCGATCGTCATCGGCCGCCACGCCTATGGCGACCAGTACCGCGCCACCGATTTCAAGTTCCCCGGCAAGGGCACGCTCTCGATCAAGTTCGTCGGAGATGATGGCGCCGTGATCGAGAAGGAGGTCTTCAAGGCTCCGGACGCCGGCGTCGCCATGGCGATGTACAATCTCGACGATTCGATCAGGGATTTCGCACGCGCTTCGCTGAACTACGGCCTGATCCGCAAGTACCCGGTCTATCTCTCGACCAAGAACACCATCCTCAAGACCTATGACGGCCGCTTCAAGGATATCTTCGAGGAGATCTACCAGGCCGAGTTCAAGGCCGAATTCGACAAGCTCGGAATCACCTATGAGCACCGTCTGATCGACGACATGGTCGCTTCGGCGATGAAGTGGTCGGGCGGCTATGTCTGGGCCTGCAAGAACTACGATGGCGACGTGCAGTCCGACACCGTGGCCCAGGGTTTTGGTTCGCTCGGCCTGATGACCTCGGTGCTGATGACGCCGGATGGCAAGACCGTCGAGGCTGAAGCCGCGCACGGCACGGTGACGCGCCATTATCGCGAGCATCAGAAGGGCAGGGAGACCTCGACCAACTCGATCGCCTCGATCTTTGCCTGGACGCGTGGCCTCAGCCACCGCGCCAAGCTCGACAACAATGCCGAACTCGCCAAGTTCGCGACGCTGCTCGAGAAGGTCACGGTCGACACTGTCGAGGCTGGCGACATGACCAAGGATCTGGCGCTGCTGGTCGGTCCCGACCAGAAGTTCCTCTCGACCACCGGCTTCCTCGAGAAGGTCAGCGAGAACATGCGCAAGGCGATGTCTGCCTGAGCTCTGCGATCCTGAGTGAATGAGTTGAAGCGCCCGGATCCCGATCCGGGCGCTTTTTGCTGTCGAGGCCAAGGTGCATGCGACGACACAGCGTGTCGTGCCGTGCAGACCAGGTCAGCCGCTGGCGTAACGTCAGCGGGGTGATCCGCACGTGCTGCGGCCGACATCCGTCCTCGACGAAGGGAACCTGGTCGCTCGGTTGGGCGGGCTCTGCGGGATGACCAGCAAACTCACTGCGGAGCCGTCTCGGAGAGCTCCGCGCTATCGCTCGCCTTGAGAACGCCGATCGCGATGCCTGGGCACGCGGCCGGGATGATCGCTACTCGATCGTGAGGGGGCGGCGAGCGAGGATACGCTGGCCGCTCAGCGGTGCGTTCATGACATAGCGAAGTTCATAGCTGCCCGGCTTGTCCGGTGCTTCCAGCAGCGCTTCGACATTCTCTGCCGGATAGAAGGATGGGCCTGCCGCGTCCACGGCTGCATCAGGCGCCGTGATGACGACGCGATCGCGCTCGCCATTGGGACCGATCCCGCGAACCGGGATGCTTGTCTTGGCCTTGGCGCGGTCCGGCGCCGACAAGGTCGCCGAAGGGGATGTGGTTGCCAGGGGCTGCCTGGCCAGGATCTCGGGCTTGCCGGAATCCTGGCGAACGAGGCGGAGTTCATAGCTGCCGGGCTCGCCGGGCGTCGTGATCGCGGTTGCGGACACGGCGCCGAGAATGACCGAGACGATGGCCGCTTCAGCAGGATCGCTGGGGCGCGCGATGGCGAGCTGTGATTGTGCCGGCGCCTTGCTGGCGAACACCGTCAACATGGAGCCGGCCATCGCGCTACGCGAGGCCGACAGGGTTGGCTGGACGGGCTGGGCCGGTGCGGCGGGGCGGGGGCGCACCTGCTGGGCAAAGCCTGAGGCGCTCGCTGCCACCAGGGCAAGAGCAATGGTGGCGGCGAGACGATACTGCACCCCGTCTTCTCCGTCGTCCGAACCCGGTCAGCTCATCGCGGCTGCGACGGCGTCGAGCGCAGCCTGCGCCTTGGAGCCGTCCGGGCCACCGGCCTGCGCCATGTCGCGGCGCCCGCCACCGCCCTTGCCGCCGAGCTGCTCGGAGGCGGCGCGCACCAGCGCCACCGCGTCGAAGCGCGAGGTCAGATCCTCGGTAACACCGACGACGACGCCGGCCTTGCCGTCCTCCGCGACGCCGACAATGGCGACGACGCCCGAGCCGACGCGAGACTTGGCTTCGTCGGCGAGGCTCTTCAGATCCTTCATCTCGACGCCGGTGACGGCGCGGGCCAGGAGCTTGGCGCCGGAAATCTCGAGGATCGGATCCTCGGCGCTGCCGCCGCCGCCCATGGCGAGCTTCTTGCGCGCCTCGGTGAGTTCGCGGTCCAGTTTGCGGCGCTCCTCGACCAGGGCGGCGAGCCGTGCCTCGGCTTCGGCCGCGGGGACCTTGAGCAGGCTGGCGAGGTCGCGCAGACGCCTGGCATCGGTGTTGAGCTGACGCCGGGCTTCCGTGCCGGTCACCGCCTCGAGACGGCGCACGCCAGCTGCCACCGCGCTTTCGCCGGCGATGCTGACGATGCCGATATCGCCGGTGCGCGAAACATGGGTGCCGCCGCAGAGCTCGACCGAGAAGGCCTTGCCGGCCTCGGTCGTCCCCATCGAGACGACACGGACCTCATCGCCGTATTTTTCACCGAACAAGGCGCGGGCCCCCGAAGCGATGGCTTCGTCGACGCTCATCAGGTGGGTCGCCACCGGCTCGTTCCGCAGCACGGCTGCGTTGGCGATATCCTCGACCTGGGCCAGCTCCGCCTCGGAGATCGGCTTGGGGTGCGAGAAATCGAAACGGAGCCGCTCAGGCGAGACCAGCGAGCCCTTCTGGGCGACATGATCGCCAAGGACGAGCCGGAGCGCCTCATGCAGCAGGTGGGTCGCGGAGTGGTTGGCGCGAATCGTGCTCCGGCGCGCATGATCGACTGTAAGCTCAGCCGGTGTGCCGAGCTTGATTTCGCCCGAAGTGACCTTGACCGCGTGGGCGAAGATGTCGCCGAGCTTCTTCTGCACATCCGAAACTTGTGCGGCGAAGCCCGCCCCGGTGATTGTGCCGGTATCGCCAACCTGGCCGCCGGACTCGCCATAGAACGGGGTCTGGTTGAGCACGACGAAACCGGTGTCGCCGGCCTTCAGGCTCTCGACTTCCGCATTGTCGCGGATCAGTCCGGTGACAACGCCCTCGGCCGTCTCGGTGTCGTAGCCGAGGAACTCGGTGGCGCCGACGCGGTCGCGCAGCGGGAACCAGAGCTTTTCTGTCGCAGCCTCGCCGGTGCCGGACCAGGCGGCGCGCGCCTTCGCCTTCTGCTGCTGCATCGCCGCGTCGAACCCGTCGAGATCGACGCCGATATCGCGGGCGCGGAGCGCATCCTGGGTCAGGTCGAGCGGGAAGCCATAGGTATCGTAGAGCGTGAAGGCGACATCGCCCTTCAGCTTCTGGCCGGCGCCGAGATCCTTGGCAGCGTCGTCGAGAATCGAGAGGCCGCGTGCCAGCGTGGTGCGGAAACGGGTCTCCTCGAGCTTCAAGGTCTCGGTGATCAGGGCCTCTGCACGCAGCAGTTCGGGATAGGCCTGGCCCATCTCGCGGGTCAGGACCGGCACGAGCCGGTGAAGCAACGGCTCCTTGGCGCCGAGCAGCTGGGCATGGCGCATGCCGCGACGCATGATGCGGCGCAGGACATAGCCGCGGCCTTCATTCGAGGGCAGAACACCGTCGGCGATCAGGAAGGCAGAGCAGCGCAGGTGGTCGGCGATGACACGATGGCTCGCCTTCATCGGTCCGTCGGACGAGACCGATGTCATGTCCGCGATGGCGCGGATCAGGGTCGCGAAGAGGTCGATCTCGTAATTGTCATGCGTGCCTTGAAGCACGGCGGCGACACGTTCCAGCCCCATGCCGGTGTCGATCGAGGGCCGCGGCAGATTGGTGCGGATGCCGCCGGCGGCCTCCTCATACTGCATGAACACGAGGTTCCAGATYTCGAYGAAGCGGTCGCCGTCCTCATCGGGCGAGCCTGGAGGGCCGCCGGGGATATGGTCGCCATGGTCGTAGAAGATCTCGGAGCAGGGGCCGCAGGGGCCGGTGTCGCCCATGCGCCAGAAATTGTCCGAGGTCGGAATCCGGATGATCTTCGAATCCGAAAGTCCGGCGATCTTCTTCCAGAGCGCGTGCGCCTCGTCATCCTCGGAATAGACCGTGACGGTCAGCTTTTCCTTGGGCAGGCCGAACTCGCGCGTGACCAGCGTCCAAGCGTGGGTGATCGCCTGCTCCTTGAAGTAGTCGCCGAAGGAGAAGTTCCCCAGCATCTCGAAGAAGGTGTGGTGGCGCGCGGTGTAGCCGACATTGTCGAGGTCATTGTGCTTGCCGCCGGCGCGCACGCATTTCTGCGCCGACGTGGCGCGCTGGTAGGAGCGCTTTTCCTGTCCGGTGAAGACGTTCTTGAACTGCACCATGCCTGAATTGGCGAACATCAGCGTCGGGTCGTTGCGTGGCACGAGCGGGCTCGATGGCACCACCTCATGGCCGTTCGCCTTGAAATAATCGAGGAAGGTGGACCTGATTTCGTTGACGCCGCTCATCGCAATTCGAACTCTGCTTCAGGATGGGTGGCCGGGCGGGCCTGCTGGTTGGGATCGGTTCTAGTCAGCGGCTTTGCACCTGTCCAGAATTCCCGTGACAAGGCCTTGGCGCATAAAAGAAACGGGCGGCCCCGAAGGGCCGCCCGCCAAAAATACCCTGCCGCTGGCGCGGAGATAAGGCTCAGGCGTCGCCCTCGTCGAGATCATCGTCGGTCGGTGTCGCCTCATCGAGGATGCGATCGGCAACGAGGCCTGAATTCTGCCGGATCGTGGCCTCGATGCGCGCCGCAACGTCCGGATTGGCCTTGAGGAAGGATTTGGCGTTCTCGCGGCCCTGGCCGAGGCGCTGGCTGTCGAAGGAGAACCAGGCTCCGGCCTTCTCGACCATCCCGGCCTTGACGCCGAGGTCGATCAGTTCGCCAACCTTCGAGATGCCCTCGCCGAACATGATGTCGAACTCGACCTGCTTGAAGGGCGGCGCCACCTTGTTCTTGACGACCTTGACGCGGACCTGGTTGCCGGTGGCCTCGTCGCGCTCTTTCAGCGTCGAGACGCGGCGAATGTCGAGGCGCACGGAGGCGTAGAATTTCAGGGCGTTGCCGCCGGTCGTGGTCTCGGGCGAGCCATACATCACGCCGATCTTCATGCGGATCTGGTTGATGAAGATGACCATGCAGTTCGAGCGCGAGATCGACGCGGTGAGCTTGCGCAAGGCCTGGCTCATCAGGCGCGCCTGGAGGCCGGGCTGGACATCGCCCATCTCGCCTTCGATCTCGGCGCGGGGCGTGAGGGCCGCAACGGAGTCGACCACCAGCACGTCGATGGCGCCGGAGCGAACCAGGGTGTCGGTGATCTCGAGCGCCTGCTCGCCGGTATCGGGCTGCGAGATCAGGAGGTCGTCGAGATTGACGCCGAGCTTGCGGGCATAGACCGGATCGAGTGCGTGCTCGGCATCGACGAAGGCGCAAACGCCGCCCTTCTTCTGGGCTTCGGCAATGGTGTGGAGCGCAAGCGTGGTCTTGCCGGAGGATTCTGGTCCGTAGATTTCGATGACGCGGCCCCTGGGGAGGCCGCCGACGCCGAGCGCGATATCGAGCCCGAGCGAGCCGGTCGAGATGGTCTCGATCTCGATCGCCTGCTGGTTCTTGCCCAGGCGCATGATCGAGCCCTTGCCGAAAGCCCGTTCGATCTGCGAGAGCGCCGCATCGAGCGCCTTAGCCTTGTCCATCGAAGAGCCTTCCACGAGCCGGAGATTTGCCTGATTCACAACGTGCGCTCCTTATGGCAGGGGCGCGATCACTTCTCAATGTGCGCCGTGAGCAAATATGGTCACGGTTTGTTCCTGTCTTCAAGTTCTTTTTTTGTTCTCATTCATCGCCTCCCTGCAGAGCTGTTCAAGCCCGGCTGTCGCCCTTCGCTTGCATGGCCCGGATCTGCATCGCGTTGCCGAGCCGCTCCAGCTCCAGGGTGTAGCAGTAGAGCGCGAAGATGACGGCGATGAGGAGCGCCCCGCGCCAGCTCAGATCGAGATAGCCAAGATCGAGCTCCGGGACGTGCCGGAGATAATAGAGCGAGAACAGAGCGCCGCCGAAGATGAAGCCGATCCGGGCTGCGAAGGAGACGAAGTGGCCGATCACCAGGCCGCCATAGGTGGCGGGGATGGTCACATGACGCAGGCGCCACCAGTAGCAGGCCTGGCCGATCAGGACCGCGAGCGCGGTCTGCAACGCGCTGCCGCGAGTGGCAGTCATGATCGTTCCGATATTGTCGATCAGCAGGAGGAAAATGCCCCGCACATTGGCGAGCACGACGATCGCACACAGGGTCTGGGCGAGAAGCAGGATCAGGTATCTGCGTGAGTTCCCGTCCGACATCGCGCTGCCCGCATCGTTCGTGGACGCCGCGCCTCGCTACCTGCGCGGCCTCGCGCCTCAGCTCATCGCGGCCTTCACTGTCTCGACCAGCTGCTTCATCGTGAAAGGCTTGGGCAGGAAGTGGAACTGCTCGCCTTCCGGCAGGTTCTTGCGGAAGGCCTCCTCCGCGTAGCCGGAGACGAAGACGACCTTGGTGGCCGGGTTGCGCTGACGTAGCTCGCCAAGCAGGGTCGGGCCGTCCATCTCGGGCATGACCACGTCGGAGACGACGAGGTCGATCTTGCCGTCATGCTTGAGGAAGATATCGAGCGCCTCCACGCCCGAGGCCGCTTCGTGCACGGTATAGCCGCGCGAGATCAGCATGCGGGCATTGAGCGCACGCACCGCGTCCTCGTCTTCGACCAGCAGGATGACGCCGGCGCCGGTATGATCGGCTGCGACCTTCTTGGGCGCTTCCTTGGCAGCGTTGTCGGCGGCGATCTCCTCTTCCGTCGGCACGTGACGAGGCAGGAAGATGCGGAAGGTCGTGCCCTTGCCGAGGGTCGAATCGACGAAGACGAAGCCACCGGTCTGCTTGACGATGCCATAGACCATGGAAAGGCCGAGCCCCGTGCCCTTGCCGACCTCCTTGGTGGTGAAGAAGGGCTCGAAGATCTTGTCGAGATGTTCGGCCGGGATGCCGGTGCCGCTGTCTTCGACTTCGAGCATGACATAGTCCGCGGTGGGCAGGGCCTGATGGCCGAACCCGGCGCATTCTTCCGCTGCGACGTTGCGCGTGCGGACCTGCAGCTTGCCGCCGTCCTGCATGGCATCGCGCGCATTGACCGCGAGATTGACGATGACCTGTTCGAGCTGACCGAGATCGGCCTTGACCGACCAGAGGTCGCGGCCCTGGCGAATGTCGAGCGAGACCTTGTCGGCGACGACGCGCTTCAGCATCAACGAGAGATCGGAGAGCACGTCGCCGAGCTCGAGCACCTGCGGGCGCAGCGTCTGGCGGCGCGAGAAGGCGAGCAGCTGCCGGACCAGCGAGGCCGCCCGGTAGGCGTTCTGCTTGATCTGCATGATGTCCGGGAAGGACGGGTCGGTCGGCTTGTGGCTGGCGAGCAGGAACTCGGACGCGTTGATGATGACCTGCAGCACGTTGTTGAAATCGTGCGCGATGCCGCCGGCGAGCTGGCCGACAGCCTGCATCTTCTGGGCCTGGTCGATATTGTCCTTGAGCTTGCGCTCGGAGGTGGTCTCCAGCGCATAGACGATGGCGCGCTCACCATCGCTGTCCTCGGTCGCTGCGACCGGAGAGAGATAGAGTTTGGCCGAACGTCCGTCCTCGCCCGAGAGATTGGCATCGAGCGGGGCGATGTCGCTGCTGCCGGCCATGGTCGCTGCGAGCGCCTCGTCGAGGCTGCCGGGCGCGACGAGATCCTGGATTGTCGCGGGCTGGCGGCCCTGCTGCGTCAGCCGGGTGAAGGCGGCGTTGGAGCGCAGGATCGCGCCGTTGCGGTCGACAGTCGCGATCGCCATCGGTGTCGAGTGGAAGAAGCGGGCAAAGCGCACTTCGGCATCGCTGCGCCCGTCGGACCCGGCTTCGCCGGTCGTCCGGTTGAGCACGAGCGTGCGTGAGGGGCCAGCGCGGCTGTCGCTGCCGAAGGCAACCTGATGATGCAGCCTGACCGGCAGGGTCGTGCCATTGCGCCGGCGCAGATCGACATCGAGGACCTCGACGCGGACATCGCCGGGCTGCCCGCGAATGGCCTGGATCAGGGCAGCCGCGTTCGAGGTTGCGATGTCGTCGAGATGCAGTCCGCCCGAGCCGAAGCGGGCGAGGTCATAGTCGAGCCAGCCCGAGAGCGTGGCATTGAGATAGGGCACTTCGCCATCGGCGTCGATCGAGAGGAAGCCGGCCGGTGCGTGATCGAGATAGTCGATCGCGTGCTGGAGTTCCTGGAAGGCGTTCTCCTGACGCTCACGCTCGGGCGTCACGTCCGAGACGCTCCAGAGCATGGCGGCCTTGCCCTCGCGGCGCACGGGGGATACCCGGATTCGATACCAACCGACCGTGTCGCGACCGTTGAGGGCGGGCTCGAGCCGGACTTCCTCCGCCAGCCGGCGGCCTTCGCGCGCGGCGGTCGCCAAACGGTAGATCGCTTCCGAGACCTCCGGGCGGCCGGTAAACAGGCGTTCGACCGGCTTGATGTCGCTGGCTCCGCGGGCTCCGGCGAGCGCCAGATAGGTTTCGTTGGCGTAGACGATGCGGTTCTCGCCCTCGGTGACGACGACGCCGTCATCGGCGCTGTCGACGATGGCTTTGGTCAGGTCATTGCGCGCTGCGCGGCCCGAAAATTGAACAAGGCCAATAGAAAAGGCAAAGAGGCCGAAGACACCGATCACTGAAAGCAGGGCCAGCAGGCCCAGGATCAGCGGCTGCGCCCATTCATTGGCGATGAAGCCGAGCGCGATCGCGGCTCCGACGAGCAAGCCGGCGACAAGCAGGATCAGGCCGATACGGCCTGGCTTGTCGGAGCGATCGATCGCGGTTGTCGCCGTGGTTCCGCTCATGCGGCTGGTCCGTCCCGTTTCACGCCTCCTCGCCGCCAGCGAGGGGCTTAGCGCGCAGGTCGCGCAGATTGCGAGTTAGGCGCGCCTACCCTTCAGGCGCAAGACGTAACCGATGACTTCGGCGACGGCCTGATAGTGTTCGACAGGAATTTCTTCGTCGATATCGACCGTCGCATAGAGCGCGCGGGCCAGCGGCGGGTTCTCGACGATCGGCACGCGATGCTCCCCCGCGACCTCGCGGATCTTCAGGGCAAGCGCGTCGACGCCCTTGGCGAGGCAGAGCGGGGCGCCCATGCCCTGCTCGTATTGCAGCGCGACGGCGAAGTGGGTCGGGTTGGTGATGATCACGGTCGCCTTGGGCACCGCGGCCATCATGCGTTTCCTGACCCGCTGCGCGCGGATCTGCCGCAGCTTCGCCTTGACCTCGGGATTACCTTCGGAGTTCTTGAACTCCTCCTTGAGCTCCTGCTTGGTCATGCGCTGACGCTGGTACCAGCTGAAGCGCTGATAGACGAAGTCGCCGATCGCGATCACTGCAAAGAGCGCGAGCACGCTCGCCATCAGCTTGATCGTCAGCGACAGCGTCGCCGGCAGCATCGCGGCGACACTCATCTGCGCGAAGCTCTCGAGCCGGTCGTGCTCCTTCCAGAGCGTCAGGCCGACGGCGGTGCCGATCAGCAGGATCTTGGCGAGGCCCTTGGCGAAATTGACCCAGGCCTCCTTGCCAAAGATCCGCTTGGCCCCAGCCATCAGCGAGATCCGGCTGAATTTCGGCATCAGCGGCTCGAAGGTCCAGAGCGGCTTGTGCTGGATCAGCGCACCGGCAAGCCCGGCGCAGAGGATGAAGGCGAAGGGCAGGCCGAGCGCCATGAAGCCCGTCATCACGCCCTGCTTGGTGACGTTGAAGAAGGCCTCGCCGCTGGAAGGCACCTGATGCGCGTTCATCAGGAAGGAGCGCAGGGAAAGCGCCGCACTGCTCGCCGACCAGCCGGCTCCGACCAGCAGCGCCAGTGTGAAACCGCAAAGGACGAAGAAGGTGCCGATCTCCTGCGAGCGGGCGATGTCGCCCTTCTCGATCGCCTGGTCCAGCTTTCGCTGGGTCGGGTCTTCTGTCCTGTCCTCGTTGTCGGCGTCCTCTGACATCGCCGCTCCTCAGTTGCCGGTGAACTGGCGAAGGAAGTTGCCGAGATCCTCGAGGAAGACGCCCATCATCACGCCGACGACGGCGAGCAGCACGAGCATGCCGCCGAGGATCGAGGCCGGCACGGCGAGGAAGAAGACCTGAAGCTGCGGCATCATCCGCGCCAGCACGCCGAGCCCGAGATTGAAGAGCAGACCGAAGACGATGAAGGGCGCGGAAATCTGAACGGCGAGGGCGAAGCCCTGCGTCGCCGCACGGATCGCCAGGGTCATCATGTCTCCGACATCCGGAAAGCCGCCAGGCGGCAGGAGCCGATAGCTTTCATGAATCGCCGCGATGGCGACGTGATGGAGGTCGGTGACCAGGATCAGCGTGATGCCGAGCATCGTCAGAAAGTTGCCGATCGACGGGTTCTGCATGCCTCCGGTCGGATCGACCGTCATCGCGAAACCCAGGCCCATGGTCTGGGCCACGATCGCGCCGGCGCTCTGCAGGCAGGCCATCACAAGGCGCACGCTGAGCCCGATGGTCAGTCCGATCAGGAGTTCGCTGATGAGAAGGCCGACCAGCGCAGGCATGTCGCCGGGCGGGGTGATGATCGTGCGCGCCATGGGGACGATCATCAATGCGATGAAGAAGGCCAGCGACAGACGCGCGCGTGAGAAGATGAAGCGTTCGCCGATGCCGGGCATCAGCATCACGAGGGTGCCGACACGCGCGAAGACGAGCACGAAGAGCGCGCCGATCTCGGGCAGGATCGCGATCTGCATCGTGCCGGCTGGGCCCCTGCGCCACTCGGGACGCCACTGCGGCAGCCCCAGAGCCGGTCGCGGCAGCGTAAGGTTCATTCGCCCGTGGCGATTCGGACGGCGACCCGCCCCATATAGCCTGCAAGCGCATCGCCCATGAACGGCAGAAACAGCATCATGGCGGCAAAGACCGCAACGATCTTGGGGACGAAGATCAGGGTCTGCTCCTGAATCTGCGTCAGGGCCTGGACGAGCGAGACGGCGAGGCCGACCCCGAGCGCGACCATCATCAGCGGGCCGCCGGCCTTGAGGAAGACGACGATGCCGTCGCGCGCGACGTCGAGGATGGCGCCTGAGGTCATGGTTTGCGTCCTGATCGAGCCGGGAATCAGACCGGCATCCGCATGATTTCCTCATACGCTGCAATCACGCGGTCGCGAACCGCAACCAGCGTTTCGATCGCGGCCTCGCTTTCCGCGACGGCCGTGACGACATCGACGATATCGGAGCGGCCGGCGGCCACGCTTGCGGTCTGGATGTCGCTCTTGCGGCCGGCATCGGCGGTTGCTTCCAGCGCCTTGCCGATCAGCGAGGAGAAATCCGGCATGCCCGCGCTGGCGCCGGCGGCCGCACCGAGCGGCTTGCGCATCAGGTTGCCGGCGCCGAGACCCTGCGTCGAGGCGTAAGCGCCGGCGGCGAAGCTGGATGTGGCCATGGTGCGAGGTTCCGTTCCGCTGGCGCCGATCAGACGCGCAGGATGTCGATGGTGCGCTGGATCATCCGGCGCGTGGAGGAGATCAGGTTGAGATTGGCCTCGYAGCTGCGCTGTGCCTCGCGCATGTCCATGGTCTCGACCAGCGAGTTCACGTTCGGCATGCTGACATTGCCGGTGGCGTCGGCTGCGGGGTTGCCGGGCTCGAATTTCGTCCGGAAGGCGCTTTGGTCACGCTGGACGCGGCCGAGATCGACGACCTGGGCTTCGAGCTCACGGTCGACCCGCCGCTGGAACGTCGGAATCTTGCGGCGGTAGGGATCGACGCCGGCGCGATCCGGTCCCGAATCGGCGTTGGCCAGGTTCTCGGCGATGATCCGCATGCGGCCGGACTGGCTGCGCAGGCCCGATGTCGCCACCGCGATGCTCTTGAGAAGATCCATGAGGCTGCTGCTCCTGCGTCCGCTGCCTTAGCGGCCCTTACCGATCGCGATCTTCATCAGTCCGAGGCCCTTGCTGTAGAGCGAGGCGGCGAGCTGATAGTCGGACTGGTTCTGGGCCACCTTCATCATCTCGTCCTCGAGATTGACGCCGTTGCCGTTGGGAGTGACCTCGAAGCGGGGTGCCTTGGCGGTATCGAATCCATTGCGCTGTCCGGAGGGGGCCATATGGCCGGCAGAGGTCTGGGCCAGCGAGACGCCGGACGAAGCCGTGCCGATGGCCGGCGCCTTGAGATCCATCGGGCGGAATCCGGGGCTGTCGGCGTTGGCGACATTCTCGGACAGCACTTTTTGCCGGGACTGGTGCCAGTGCATACGCGTCTTCAACGCCTGCATCAGGTTTCCGCCAGCGCCTAAGGCATTGCCAGACATGGAGTTTGTCCCGTTTTCTCAGGGGATGGCCGTGATCGGAGCCGCGGAGCGATTCCGTCCTGACAGTCGATCCACTGGGAAAATATTGCCGGGTGCTTGGTTAATTTCGCGTTAAGATTCACGAATCCGGTGAACCAAATTAACCAAATGCTAACCCTGTTTCCCGAAATTGCGGGCGTTATGCTATAGCCAACGTGTTGAACCTTGGGTGGAATTGCGGTCCGCCAAGGGCTGTCGCCGTCGCACATGAGGCAAACCTTGCAGACGTTGTTTGGCTTCGAACTCTCGACCGGCCTCCGCTGGATCATTGCATTCGCTATCGTCCTGATTCTGGTGGCGCTCTTCGCCTTCCTGCTGCGGCGCATCACCGGCGGGCGACTCAGGATAGGAGGGCAGGGCGGTGGCCGCGCCCGGCAACCGCGCCTCGGGGTGGTCGATATCCATGACCTCGACCGGCAGCGCCAGCTCGTGCTGATCCGRCGCGACAATGTCGAGCATCTGGTGATGATCGGCGGCGCGTCCGACGTGGTGGTCGAGACCAATATCGTGCGCGGCAGCAGCGGCGGACGGATTGCGGTACCGGCGCAGGCCGAGGCCCCGGTCTTTGAACGCCCTCTGGCGATCGACCCGGCGCTCGGTTTCGAGGCTCTTCGCGCCGATCTGCAGGAGGAAACGCGTCGCGCCTCTCCGCCGCCGCAGCCGGCCGCCCCGCAGCCGGATAGCCTGCCGCCGCTGCCGCATCGTACCCCTGGGCCTGTTTCGCGCGTCGAACCGGCTGTGGCACCGGCAGGCGCTGCAGCGGCTGGCATGGCCGGTCTCGCGGCAGGAGCTGCGATTGTGGCCTCACAGGCTCCGAATTTCGGGCGCAATCAGGCTCCCGCGCCAAGCGTGAGTTCCGATGAGCTTGACGATATGGCCCGTCAGCTCGAGGAGGCGCTGAAGCGTCCGCATTCGGCTGTCCGGTCGTCCCAGGCGCCGGCGACCCCGGTTCCGGACGTCGTTCTGCCGGTGACGCCGCCTGCGCCGGTCAAGCCTGAAGAGCCGAAGCCCGCAGCAGCCGCGCCGGTTCTCGCTCCGGTTCCGACTGCCCCTCCGCCGGTCTTCGGGCGGCCCGTCGGCGTGCCGCCGGATGTCGCTGCCGAACTCGAAATGGCCCTGGGCCTGAAGCCCAAGCCCTCGGACGTGGTGACGCCACCGGTGCCCGCCGTCGAACCGAAGCCCGCTCCCTTCCGCGAGCCTCCCGAAGCCGCCAAGCTGCCTGAGCCTGCACCGGTCATGCATCCCGAACCGACACCGGCGGAGCTTGGGGAGAGGCTTTCGGCAAAGGACGAGGACGACGCTCTGGAGGTCAGTGAGGACGAGGCCGATACGGAGGCCGAGGCAGAGATCGCCGAGTCAGAGACCGAGGCCGAGCCAAAGCCTGAGCCGTCCTCTGTTCCCGCCGCCGAAGAGCCGAAGGCCGAATCGAAGCCGGAGGAGAAGCCCATTCAGATCGATCCGTTCTCGGTCGATGCGATCGAAGCCGAGTTCGCGCGACTGCTCGGGCGTGATCCGAAGTCGAAGTCCTGACCGGACGGGCGTGATCAACAGGATTGTCGGGCTGCGACGATCCTGATGCCGCCGGCTTGGTTGCCCTGGCGGACATGGGCGCCCTAGCGTCGTCTCGCCCGATCGGTTGAGTCGGGCTTTGATGGCGGCTTTGCGTGATCCTGACCCTGACGGATGCGAGATGGCGTCGCGGTTGCCGCGTCGCTTGTGCCGGCGCGATGGTCGCGCTTGCGCTCTGCGAGCCGGCTCGGGCGCAAACGCTTTCGCTTGATCTCGGGCAGGGTGGGGGCGTCGCCGAACGGGCGCTGCAACTCATCGCCGTCATCACGGTGCTCTCCCTGGCGCCGTCTATCCTGATCATGGTGACGTCGTTCACGCGGATCGCGGTCGTGCTGTCCCTGCTGCGCTCGGCCATCGGCACGCAGACCGCGCCGCCCAACGCCGTGATCGTCGGGCTGGCGCTGTTCCTCACCGGCTTCGTGATGGCGCCGACATTGCGCGAAGCCTATCGCGTCTCGGTCGAGCCGCTGGTTGCCGGGCAGATCCAGCCCCAGGAGGCCTATAGTCGCGGCGTCGTGCCCTTCAAGGCGTTCATGCTCAAGCATGTCCGCGAGAAGGACCTGATGCTGTTCATCGAGATGTCGCGGGAGCCCCGCCCGACGCAGCCGGAAGATATCCAGATCCAGATTCTCGTGCCGGCGTTCATGATCTCGGAGCTGCGCCGGGCGTTTGAAATCGGCTTCCTGCTGTTCGTGCCATTCCTCATCATCGATCTCGTCGTGGCCTCGATCCTGATGTCCGTCGGCATGATGATGTTGCCGCCGGTGACGGTCGCGCTGCCGTTCAAGCTGATCTTCTTCGTCCTGGTGGACGGCTGGGGCCTCGTCACGGGATCGCTGATCAAGAGTTACGGAACGTAGCGGTCAACCGCGGCCTGGCGCTGCGCCCGGGCTCGCCTCGGCGCCGGTCGAGCTGGGTGGTGCTGCCTGTTCGGGCTCGGCTTTGGGCCGGCTGCGCACAGCGCTTGAATAGGCCGGATAGCGCTCGCGATAGGCCCTCATGAACTCCGACAGGTTGTCGGCACCGGAAACGGCGCGCGCCATCTCGCGTATATCGGCGGCATTGGCACGGTTGGCCCCGGTCGCGAAGGCGAAGGTGCGAGCATCCGTGCTCTCGGCCATCTTGGCGGCGAATTTCGTGCGCAGCCGGTCGAGCGACAGAGCCTCGTTCGACATCACATAGGAGACGGCGGCGCGCATCACGTCGGCGCGCTCACGCTCGTTCAGCGGCGCGTTACCGCGCCAGCTTTCGCCCAAAATGCGTTCATGCGCTTCGCCAGCGTCGCGCCAGCGGCGGCCCGTCCAGTAAATATCCGAGCGCAGCCGGTCGACTTCCGGACCGCGCTCGATTTCGAGCATCTCGAGCGCCTGGTCGGTGCGCGAGAGATCGGAGAGGGCCTTCGCCTCGAGCAGGAGCCGCGCCCGCTTGACGTCTCCCGGCAGTTCGATCAGCCGCGTCGAGGAGATCGCCTGCAGCGCTTCGGCTGGCTTGCCGTTCATCAGCGCGATCATCGCAAGGCGTGCAGCCATCGTCGACCGCGCGGCGCCGGTCAGGCGGGCCTGCATCTGATAGCGCAGAATCTCGCTCGCCTGGTCGAGCAGGTCGAGTTCCACCAGCCGGTCGGCGAGAAGGCGGGCGATTTCGTCGCCGCGCCGGCCGATCGGCAGGAATTCCTTGAAGTCGTAGAACAGGGCCAGCGCTTCGATGCGCGGCAATTGTTCCTGCGCTGCGTCGCGATTGCTGAAGATCTCGGCGAAGCGCTGGGCCGTTTCATCGTGAAGGCGGCGCGTCAGCGGATTGTCGGGGTAGTTGTTGTTGGCGCGGCGCGCGATCTGGAAGGCGTCACGCCAACGGTGCTGCGCGGTATAGAGCCGGCCGAGCTCGGACAAAGCCTCGATCTCGATCTCGCCGCCGCGCCAGATGATCGACACCGTCTCGAGCCTGCGGGTCGCCTCATCAGGCGAAATGTCCTGGCGTTTCTCGGTCTGCACCAGCCGGATGGCACGCAGTTGCGCCTCCGCTGCGACTGGCCTGCTGGCGGCCTCGAATAGCGGCTTGTAGCCGTTCAGCGCGGCCTCTGGGCGACCGCTGACATCATCGAGCATGGCGCGAAGGAGTGCGAGCTCCTCCTTGTCCACAAGATCGCGCGGCAATTCCGAGAGCCGCTCGATCTGGCGCTCGGCCGTCGTCATATCCTGCATGGCCATGGCTGCGCGCGCCATCGCCGGGCGGAACTGCACCTGCAGATCATCCGGGTAGCCGTCGAGCGTCGCCTCGGCGCGCCGGAAACCGGCAAGCGCCTGGGCCTGGCGCCCGAGCCGCTGTTCGATCAATGCGCGCCAGAGCCCCGCCTCGGCATCTTCCTTGAGCGGGCCGGCCTCGAAGGAAGCGAGAGCCTCGGGGTTACGGTGCATCTTCGCCGCGATCACACCCTTCAGGAACAGAGCCTCGCGATTGCCGCGCATGGCGGCATCGTCGGCCAGCATCGCCTGGAGAGGCCCCGCGGCCTCCGGCATCAACCCGTTTGCGGCATAGAAGCGGGCGAGAGCCAGCCGTGCTTCGGATTTGCGGCTGCGCGAGGCGTCGGCGACATCGCGCAGCAGCTCACGCGCACGTTCACGGACGGCTGCAACGCGCAGCTTCGCCCAGAGCTCCGGGCTCAGCAGGGGCGGGGGCGCCGCGACCGGCGTCTTCGTCTTGTCTTCCTCGCTCTGCGGAAGATCGAGGGTGACGGTCAGGCCGCCGGCGCGCCCGATCAGCGCTTGCTCGGTGCCGGCGCGGACGACGATGTCGTCGGAGCGCGGCATGATGGCGAGGCCATGGGCGGTCTGCATCAACCCAAACTCGACGAAGCGATAGGGCTTGGTCACAGCCCGCGTTGGCCCCAGCGCGGTTGCGATGGCCATGGGCATGCCCGCGGTCCCGCCCTCGATCCAATGCACGCCGGTCATGCCGGGCAGGGGAATGGCGAGGATCGTCTGGCCGCGCTCATCGACCGTGCGTGCAGGGGCGACAGGGTTCGTCGGCTTGCCTGCCTGCTCACCGAAGCCGAGCGTCCAGCCGGTGCCGTCATCGCTGAAGCGCACCAACTGCTGGTTGGACAGGCGCAGCCGGACCAGCGTGGCCTTGCCTTCGCGCGTGACAACGGCTTCCTCGATCAGCTCCGGAAGCATCTGCCGAAAGCTCGCGGGGTCGATCGTGTCGCGGGTGTCGAAGACGAGAGTCACCAGGCCGGCATCGACGAAGGCCGCAGCCCCGGTCGGGCGCGGGAAGCGGAAATCGATGCGGCTGCCATCCGGGCCCGCCGATGACTGGATCTTCACGAGCTGAGGCGTCGGGTCGATGGCCGGCGCGGTAGGCTCTGCGGCTGGCTTGGCGACTGGAGCAGCTTGCTGTGGTGCCGGTGCCTCGCTTGCAGCTGCCGGCTTGACGGCAGGGGCGGGCGGCTTGTCCGGCTGATCGGCGGCACTCGCCGGGAGCCCCGTCAGGCTGAGCACGCCGGCCTTGGCCGGCGGCAGCAGATCGACGACGAGGCGGTCGTCGTCGCGGAAGCTGCGAGCCTGCCAGTCCTTGGGCAGGGAAAGGTCGAGCTGGGTATTCTCCGCACCGGTCTCGGTCGAGACGAACCCGACCCGTTCTGGCAGGGCCGACCGGATCGCGGAGGGCTCCACCGTGAGCGATTGGTCGAAGGTGAGCCTGAGCGTGCCGTCGACAAGCTCATGCGCCAGCTTGGTGTCGGAGGGCGCCTGGAAGATCAGGCGCTCGAGTGTCGGCAGCTTGGCGCTGGTCAGCAGGAGAGGCTTGGGGGCAGTTGGTGGGCGGCGGTCGATCTCGCGAGCGCGGGCCTCCGCCAACCGGACACGCTCGGCCAAAGCGGCGATGACCTCGGGCGGAGGGCCGGGCATCACGCCCTTCCAGGTCTCCGGCAGCAGGTCGATGAAGGCCTTGTCGCCGGCCTCGATCAGGTTCGCCTTGTAGGGGCGAGCGAGAGCAAAGCGCATGCCGCGGCCATCAGGGTCGATCCGCGCGATCGAGACATAGTCCGGGAGTTCCTTGGCGATCTTGTTGACGTCGATCTTCACGGGGCCGCCGAAGGCAACGACCAGGACGCCATTGGCGACCCTGACGCGCACTGGCATCGGCTCGTCGAACGTCAGCGACAGGCGCCCGAAGCCGGGCGGCATGGCGGCACCCTGCAAGGTCGCCGTTGCCCCAAGCGCGGGCATGGACAGGCTGGCGGCAACGCCAAGCGCGGCCAGTCCGACACCAAAGGCAAGAGAACGCGGGAAACGCAAACCGGTACACTCACGCAACGCGACACCAGTGCCCGGCACGACCGCAAGACGGCAGCCCGAGCGCTATCGACGGTAAGGCGTCAAGGATAATGGCGGGTTAAGGACGCGCGAGGGTCAGCGTCGCTGCGGCAGCGCGACGGCGGGCAGCTCGTTGCCCGACAGGGGCGCTGATTCGGCGGCAAGACGCGGGAGGCTGGGCGCGCGCGCCGGGGTAGCCAAGGCAACGGTCAGCTTCTCCGCAGCATCCGGTGACATTGCAGCGAGCACATCCGACATTTTGCGCGGATTCATCTGCTGGACCACGGGAACCAGCACGCTGAGGTTCAGACGGTCGAAGACCTTTGCGGCGTCCTTCGGCTTCATGGTCTCGTACATGATGACGAGGTTCTTGATCGCCTTGCTCTCTTCCTCGGCCTGTTTGGCCTTGGGGCCGTCGACCTTGTCCTCGAGCTGCTTCAGGTCACCGACGCGGCCGTCGAGTTTCTTCTCTGCCGTGTCGAGCAGGCGCTCGCGCATCTCCAATTCGCGCATGCGCGCCTCGATCTCCTCGCGCCGCTCGCCGAGTCGCTCCAGTATCGCGCGCTCGGCAGGCGAGGTGGTCCTGGCGGTGCCATTGAGGACATCGGCCTTGTTGTTCGGGTTGGCCGCGCGTGCAGCCTCGGCCTTCGCCTCTTCCTCCGGCTTGGCCTTGGGCTTCTCGATCGTGCCGGTGGTTTCGGGATCGAGGAACGTATCGGGAGCGTGTGCGCGGGCTATGACCTTGGCGAGGCCCCAGACTTCGGGTTCCGTCTTGAGAGGCTGTGCGGCGGGCTGGGTCTTCGCAAGCGCCTGCGCGCTGGCAGGCCCCTTGGCGGGATAAGGCTCCGACGTCCAGGCGATCAGCTTCAGCGCCAGGAGGCCCATGGCGCCGAGGATCACTGCCGGGATGAGGCGGGGCCTCTCGATCACGCCGCCTGACCTTCCAGCCGCTTGGCGGCGCGGGCCCGGATCGCGGCGGCGGCGTGCGCGGCATTCGTCAGGCGCGAGACGGTCGGTTCTTCGGCAACCTCGGGCACAGCATCTGCGGCCTTGGGCGCAACCAGCGTGGCGGCGCTGACGATCTGGGCGATGCGTTCCATGACGTCCTGACCGGCCTCGACCTGGGCCGCGAGATCGGCGGCATAACGCTCGGCCGTACGCAGTCTCTCGGCCAGCGTCCGGTCGCAGTCGCCGAGCGTCAGTTTCAGGCCGGCGATGGCGCGCTCGGCCGTGTCGGTGGCGGAGATCAGGGCGCCGATGGTCTGTCGCATCGCGCCTTCATCCGCCTTGAGCCGCTCGATTCGCTTGGACAGGACATAGCAGGTGATGATGGTGGCGACGAGGAGGCTGGCGACCAGCGCATCGGCGATGAGGGTAATCGTCATGGCGTTGTCCCCGGGCGTCAGATCGGCGAGCCGAGATGGCTTGTGGCGCTGTCGAAGGCTGCGATCGTGGTCTTGGAGCGGCGTAGCGGGCTGACGACCTGGACGGCGATCTTGTCGTCGACGCGCCCGATGCGACCTTCGCTGACCATGAAGTCCCCGCAGCGCAGCGAAACCACTGAATCCGGGCGCGCGTCGAACATCAGCGTGTCGCCGATCTCGAGCTTCATCACGCGCTTCAATGGCATCTGGGTTTCGTGGAGCACGCATTTCACCGCGACGTCAGTCTGCCAGACCTCGGTTGCGAGGTGGTTTTCCCAGATCGGGTCGCGGCCGAGCTTCTCACCCATGAAGCTCTCGAGGAGCAGTTCACGGATCGGCTCGATCGTCGCATAGGGCAGGAGGATGTGCAGCGAGCCGCCGCGCCCCTCCATGTCGAAGCGCAGTTCGACCCGGATCGCTGCGTTGGCCGGGCGCGAGATCGAGACGAAGCGCGGATTGGACTCGATCCGGTCGACCTTGAAATTCACCGGCGAGAGCGGCTGGAATGCCGCTTCGGCATCGCTCAGGACGAGCGCGATCACCCGCTTCAGCAGATTGAATTCGATCGACGTGAAGGGACGCCCGTCGACCCGCGGGGCAGGCTGCCCGCGCTTGCCGCCGAGCATCGTGTCCAGCACCGAGTAGATCAGGGAGGACTCGATCGTGATCAGGCCGAAATTGTCCCATTCCTCTGCCTTGAAGACCGAGAGCATGGCGGGCAGAGAGATCGAGTTGATGTAGTCGCCGAAGCGCACGGAGCGGATGCTCTCGAGGGACACCTCGACGTTGTCGGTGAAGAAGTTGCGCAAGCTGGTCGAGAGCAGCCGAACCAGACGCTCGAAGATGATTTCGAGCATCGGCAGGCGTTCATAGGATACCGAGCCGGATTCGACGATCGCCTGGATGCCGTTGCGACTGTCCTTGTCGTCTCCAGCCGAGAAACCTAGCATCGTGTCGATTTCGTCTTGGCTCATCAGGCGGTCGGTACCGCCTTCGGCCTCGCCTTCCTCCTCGACGGTGTCCGGCATGGTGGCCCATTCCGCCGCCATGTTCTCCGGCGTCAGAGGCTGGTCCTTGGGAAGGCCGCCGGTCTGTTCAAGTTCGCTATCGGCCATGGGACGCTCGGCTGATGGTCAGGGATCGGAGAGGCCGGCTCACTGGACCAGCAGTTCCTTGAACAGCACCGCTTCGACCTTGGCCGGATAGACGGTGACGTTCACGCGACGCAGAAGCTCTTCCTTCAGCCGGTAAATTCCGGCGGAGCCGTCGAGATCGGCGGGGCGCAGCTCGCGCATGAAGACCTGAAAGGCATCCTCGACACGCGGCAGCAGCGGCTTGATCTCCTCGGAGGCCTTGGCATCCGCGATCTCGAGCACGACCTTGATCTTCATGATCGGCTGGCGGTCCTGCTGGCCGCCGCTTGAAATGCCGATCATCATGTCCTTCATTTCGACGAAGGTTGCCGGCTTCTTGACGTTCTTGGCCGCTTCCGCTGCCGCAAGCTGCTCTGGTGAAGGCTTCTTCAGGAAAAACCAGCCACCGCCACCGAGAGCGGCCAGCAGCACAACGCCACCGACGATCATCACGAGCTTCTTCTTGCCCGCCTTCGGCGCGCCGGCGCCGTCTGCGGCCTCGTCGTCGCTGCTCTTGGTCTTCTTGGCCATACCTGTCTGCCCGGGTACCGGAGCGCGGCTCCATTCTGGGCGGCTCACTCCTGCAAATCTGCCGAAACAGGGTTAACGTCTCGTTAAGGACGGCAGTTTTTGCCCGGTCGTTTCTGCCCGTCGACACGCTGTTGCCGAGCGGGTGGCGCAGTCCGGGTTGAATAATATCTCTTATATTTCAAAGCGATGATATCAGTTAACCACGTTGGCACGGGGGTTGCGGTGACTGATCTGCGAAGGCTGCGCTGGGGAGCGTCGAGGCTTTCGCGGGACATGATCGGGAGTTACCGCCGTGGAGAACATGCTTCTCGTCGGCCTGTCGCGCCAGATGGCTCTGGCGCGTGAGCTGGATGTTATCGCCAATAACGTGGCGAATGTCGGCACGAACGGCTTCAAGGCGCGTTCGGCGCGCTTCAATGAGTTTCTCATGCCCCAGGCGAGTGCCGAGGGCTTCAAGGCGCCTGACCGCAAGCTCTCCTATGTCATCGACAAGGGCACCCCGGTCGATCTGTCTCAGGGCGTGATCGAGCGCACCGGCAATCCGCTCGATGTGGCGTTGCGCGGCGACAATTTCCTCGTGGTGCAGACCCCGCAGGGCGAGCGCTATACGCGCGCCGGTTCGCTCTCCATCAATGGCCGCGGCCAGCTCGTCACCCAGGGTGGCCAGCCGGTCCTGGGAGAGGGCGGCCCGATCCAGTTCGGCGATACCGAAACCGGCGCCAGCATCGCTACGGACGGCACTGTGTCGACCAATCTCGGCACGCGCGGCAAGCTCCGCCAGGTGCGTTTCGCCAATCCGGCTGCATTGAGCAGCGACGGCACCAATCTCTTCGCTTCGACCGCTCCGGCTCAGCCGGCCGGGCCACTGGCCCGCCTCGAGCCCGGCGCGGTCGAGACATCCAATGTCAAGGCGGTGATCGAGATGACGCGGCTGATGGAGGTCCAGCGCTCCTACCAGAGCATGGCGAACCTGATGTCGAAATCCGACGAATTGCGCAGCCGGGCGATCTCGCGCCTCGCTGACCAGCAGGCCTGACAGGAAAAGGAGCCAGCACAATGCGCGCCCTTCAGACCGCCGCGACCGGCATGATGGCCCAGGAACTCAACGTTCAGGTCATCTCCAACAACATCGCCAACGTGCGCACCACTGGCTACAAGCGCCAGCGCGTCCACTTTCAGGATCTCCTCTACGAGAACTTTCGTCGGGCCGGTTCCGCCACCTCCGATCAGAACACGCAGGTGCCGGCGGGGACCTTCATCGGCTCGGGCGTCAAGACGGTTTCGACCGGTCGCGTGATGACGCAGGGCAACATGACGTCGACCGAGAAGGAATACGATCTCGCGGTCAAGGGCGAGGGCTTCTTCCGTATCCGCATGCCGGATGGACGGACCGCCTATTCCCGCGACGGCTCGTTCGATCTCGACTCGCAGGGGCAACTCGTCACCCGCGACGGCTATCAGGTCGAGCCGGGCATCACGATCCCGAACAACGCGACCAGCGTCAGCATCAACGCGCAGGGCACGGTCGAAGTCAGGCTCCCCGGCCAGACCGCGCCACAGCAGATCGGGCAGATCCAACTTGCCCGCTTCATCAACAAGGTCGGACTTGAGTCGCTCGGCGACAACCTCTTCATCGAGACGGCTGCCTCGGGCCAGGCGATCGATGGCGTCGGCGGGGCGGAGGGGTTCGGCACGCTCCAGCAGTATTCGCTCGAAGAAGGCAATGTGCAGGCCGTCATCGAGCTGTCGTCGCTGATCTCGGCCCAGCGTGCCTATGAAATGAATTCCAAGGTCATCACCGCCGCCGACCAGATGCTGTCGGCGACGACCCAGATGTTCCGAGGGTGAGGACCATGCTCATGATCCGCTCCTCCAGCCTTCTTGTTTCCCTGCTCTTCGCTGGATCTGCGCTGGCGGCTCAGCCGCACCAGGCCGCGTCTGTCGCGACGGCCGCCTTGCCGGCGGAAAAGGCGCATCCGGCCCCGGCCCTTCGCCGGATGCAGTTGCGCAACGAACTCACGCTGTCGCGCGACCTCGTCACCTTCGGCGATCTGATCGCCGGCCTTTCCCCGCAGGACGCCGCCATGCCGGCCTTTCGGGCGCCGGTGCTCGGCGAGACCGGCACGATCCAGGCCGCCCGCATCATCGAAGCCGCGAAAAATGGCGGCGTCATCCGCGAGGCCAGCGATATCGACAGCCAGGGCATCGCGCAGGTCGTCGTTACCCGCGCGGCTCGCCGCGTCATGGCCTCCGATGTCGAGGGTGCGGTGAAGACCGGGCTGCTGGAACGCTTCGGTGTCGATAGCCGCATCTTTGCGCTGGCCGTGGACGGGGGCACGCCTTCGATTGCGGTCGAGCCCGAACTGACGGGCGCCATGACGGTGGTCGATCTGAGCTATGACGCCCGGTCGCGTCGCCTCCAGGCTTTGCTGACGGTGCCCGGTAGCGCCGCGCTGCGCCTGAAGCCGGTGCGGATCTCGGGGCATCTGGTCGAAACGACGGAAGTCGTGGTTCCGCTCCGCGCGATTGCCCGCGGCGAGACGCTGACCGCCGCAGACGTGATTGTCGAGCGGCGCCCGCGTGAAGGCCAGGGGGGGGAGCTGATCGCCGAGATGAAGGGAGCGGTCGACAAGGTTGCGCGACGTGCGCTGATGGCCGGAATGCCACTGCGCAATGGCGATGTGCAGCGCGAGGAGATCGTCGGCCGCGGCGATCTCGTCACCATCGTCTACGAGGCGCCGGGCCTGCTTCTCACCATGCGTGGGCGCGCCGGAGAGGCTGGCGCGAAGGGCGATGTCGTCAGCGTCACCAATCCCCAATCCAAGCGTGTGTTGCAGGGCACGGTCAGCGGTCCCGGCCGGATCACGGTCAAATCGGCCGGTATTGGCCGCGTCGCCAACGCGCAGTAGTCACGAAGATGCGGAATATCATCATGTCCCAGGCCAAGCTTCTCAGGTTCTCGAGCATCCTTGCGCTCGGTCTCGCGCTCGGCGCCTGCGGCGCTGCCGACCGGCTCGCCAATGTTGGCCAGGCACCAGCGCTCTCGCCGATCGAGGATCCGACCGCGGTGAAGGGCTACAAGCCCGTGCAGATGCCGATGCCGGCAGTCGAACATGCCTCCTTCGCGCCGAACTCGCTGTGGCGCACAGGCTCGCGCGCCTTCTTCAAGGACCAGCGCGCCCGCATGGTCGGGGACCTCGTCACGGTCAAGGTCAAGGTCACCGACCGGGCCCAGCTCGACAACACCACCAAGCGCAGCCGCAAGAACGGCGAGGATTTCGGCGCAGCGAGGATCATGGGGTTCGAGAACAAGCTCGACAAGTTCCTGCCGGACGGCTCCAGCGCAGGCGAACTGCTCAAGCTCGATTCCGAGGGGTCGAGTGAAGGCTCGGGCTCGGTCCGCCGCGCCGAGCAGCTTGCCACCAATGTCGCTGCCGTGGTGACCCAGACCCTGCCGAACGGCAATCTCGTTATCGAAGGCAAGCAGGAGATCCGGGTCAATTTCGAGGTGCGCGAGCTGATCGTCGCCGGTGTGATCCGGCCCGAGGACATCGAATCCGACAACACGATCGATTCCAGCAAGATTGCCCAGGCGCGTATCGCCTACGGAGGCCGCGGTCAGATCACCGATGTCCAGCAGCCGCGCTACGGCCAGCAGGTCATGGATATCCTGCTGCCCTTCTGACGGCCCTTCGAGAAACCCGGCCAGGCGAGGTACGCTCCCCGCCTTTCCCTCCCTGGCCGGCGGGCTGCTTCCTCCCGAGGCAAGCCCCTGTCCTGGATGCCAGCCACGCTCCCCCAGCTTTTATGGCTGGCATCCAGTGAAACCCCGCGCCTCCCGCGCGGGGTTTCCTCCATTCCAACAAAAAAGCCTTTCGCCGGCGGCGAAAGGCTCTCTTCAGACTGTGGATGGCGGAAAAGGTTCAGTCGTCGCGGAAAACACGTTCGTTGCGCTCGTGACGCTCCTGCGCCTCCAGCGAAAGGGTTGCGATCGGCCGGGCCTCGAGGCGCTTGAGCGAGATCGGCTCGCCGGTCTCCTCGCAATAGCCGTAGTTGCCCTCGTCGATCCGTGCGATCGCAGCTTCGATCTTGGCGATCAGCTTACGTTGACGGTCGCGAGCGCGCAGCTCGATCGCGCGATCGGTCTCGGATGAGGCGCGATCGGCGATATCGGGGTGATTCTCGCTTTCGCTCTGCAAGGTGACCAGCGTCTCCTTGGCTTCCTTGAGGATCTCCTCCTTCCAGGCGAGCAGCTTGCTGCGAAAATATTCGCGCTGACGCTCGTTCATGAAGGGTTCGGAGTCGGAGGGTCGGTAGTCGGCGTCCAGGATGATCTGTTTCGACATAGGCGCGCTCTCTGAGTGTCTGTTTCCGGCGTGCCTACCGACTCTGCCTTAGTCGGGCCGCCGATTTGGCGCCCTTATAGCGAGGGAGAGAGACAGTAACAATCGCGATCGATGCAGTTTCAACCAATCTCGCGAAGTCGTTGTCATAAAAATGAAATCCGTCGTTCTCCGGGCATCTTTGCCAAGCTTATCGCAGAGACGTGAGCGCTGCCGCAATGCTCGTTTCGACCTCGCGGGCGACAATCTGACGGTAATGGCTATGGTCGAAGAAATTGGAAGGCTCACGGATCAGGGGCGTGTCGCGACGCAGATCGACAAGCTTCGTTGCAGGGCGTTCGTCGGCTAGCGCCTGGAAAGCGGCCCGGCAGGCCGCCTCGGCGCGCCCTTCGGGACTGCCAGGTGCCGGCAGCGCGGTAATATGGAGCGGCGGACGCACCAGCACCACGGGAGCGCCCTTTGATTCTGCCTCAAGAAGAGCAGCGAGCGCGGTGGCCGCCGGGAAAGGTCCGGTCTCGTTACCACCACTCATATCCTGGTGCTCGAGCAACCTGCGTCGAAGCTCGGGCTTTTCGACATATCCCAGGCCGACATAGCCAGCCTCATAGTCCCAGTATCCATCCGGGCTAGCGCGTTTCGGTGCGTTCCTGATCTCATATCGGATGCGGCGTGGCAGTTCTTCGACGACGTCGTAGCGCATCAATCCGAAGAGATACTCCGCGAAATTGCGGCTGAAGAGCCAGAACGGGAAGGGTTTGCTGACGGGCATGGCCGGGTCGGGCGTGCACCAGGTGTGGTCGACGCTGATGACCAGAGCCTTGGCCGGTTCTTGCCTATGGCGCAGGTACCAGTCGATCAGCACCAGCGTCTCCTTGGGGCCTGTCGCGGGGGCGATCAGCGAGACGAAGGGGATTCCAGTCAGCGTTTTCAGCAGGTCGGGTTTGACCAGTTGGATATGGGAATTGCCGAATATCGCTCCCGAAAATGCAGGGTCGCGGCCGCGGCTGGCGGCGGCTGTGCGCGGTCCCTGCGGGCGAACGCCCTGCTTCAATGACAGTGGTGAGCGCCCGCTGTCATAGGGGTCGATCAGGATGGCTGCGGCGAAGAAGGCGGCTAGCAAGAGGCCTCCCGCAGTCAGAGAGACGCGGATAAACCGCTGCCAGCGCATTCCTGCGGCCGGGTTGGCCTCGGCGCTGAGCCGTTCAGAACTGGAAGTAGATGAATTCATAATTGGCGTCGTCGCCGATCTTGAACAACACAAGCACGAAGAGCACTGCCATCAGCACGGCGATCCACCGCGCCGGCGGCAGCCGGTGCACCAGGGCCCATGCGGTCGGGCCGAGCATCGCAAAGGCGGCTGCGGGCAGCAAAGCGCGCCATTTGAAGCCGGAGCCGAAGGGCGCGAAGCCGAAGAGGCCCTTGTAGATCGTCAGCGCCGCCGGGAAGGAGGAGGCGCGGAACAAGACCCAGCACAGCGTCACAAAGAGCAGGGTCAGGGCCCAGCCGAGCAGCGCCGGCATCGGCAGCTTGGCACGGCGCCAGAGCAGGCAGATGATCAGGGCCACGCCATGGGCGACGCCCCAGGCGATGAAGGTGAGGCCGGCGCCATGCCAGAGGCCACCAAGCGCCATGGTGGCGAAGAGCGCCCAGATCTGGGTCGGCAGTCCCCGGCGCGAGCCGCCCATCCAGATGTAGAGGTAGTCGCGGAGGAAGCGCGACAGCGTCATGTGCCAGCGCCGCCAGAAATCCTGGATGCTGATGCTGCGATAGGGCACATCGAAATTCTGCGGCAGCACGATGCCGAAGAGAAGGGCCAGGCCGAGCGCCATGTCGGTATAGCCGGAGAAGTCGAAATAGATCTGGAAGGTGAAGGCAAGTGTGCCTTGCCAGGCCTCGGCTACTGAAACGACCTGTCCGGCAGCTGCCGCGGCGAAGACGGGGTTGGCGTATTCGGCCAGCGGGTCGCCGAGCAGCACCTTCTTGGCGAGACCGGCAGTCAGGAGCATCAGCCCACGTGCGATGCGTTCGGCCGCGTCGGATCGCAAATAGGGTCGTTCGTCGAACTGATGCATGATCTCGCGCCAGCGCACCAGCGGTCCGGCCAGGACCTGCGGGAAGAAGGCGATGTAGAGCGCATAGCGCACCAGATCGTAGCGCGGGGCCTCGCCGCGCCTGAGATCCGTCAGGTACATCACATGGTGGAAGGTAAAGAAGGAGATGCCGAGCGGAAGCGCCAGATCAAGCTTGGGGACGGGTAATCCCGGAACCATGCCTGCGAACTCAGCGAAAAAATTGAAGTATTTGAACAGCGCCAGCACGGCGAGGTTGAGTGCGATCGCCAGCGAAATCAGGCCGCTTCGCTTGGTCTTCAGGAAGGCTTCGGCGATCCACCAGTTGAGCAGGATCGAGAAAGCCAGCAGCGGGACGAAGCGCCAGTCCCAATAGCCGTAGAAGACAAAGGACAGGAGCGCCAGAACAGGCAGCCGCAGGCTTGGCTGAAAACGCTCGACCAGCCAGTGCAGGGCGAGTGCAAGCGGCAAGAAGCCGAGCAGGAAGACGAAGGAATTGAACAGCATCGAGAGCGGGAAATCTCTTGGGGGCGAGCGCCGCCTTAGACGATTATCTCCCAGGAGTCATGTCCGGGGTCGCGGGCCGGGAGGCCCGGTGAAGCGGGCTTTGGGACGAAGATGCTCGTCAAACGCGCAGTTATTCCGATCTGCAAAGCATGCGCGCCGTTCTGTGTCGCTTGTCGAAAGCGTATTCTTCTCATTAGAATAATTATAATAAATATTCGCGTGATAAATATCGTAATATTGTTGATGCGCTACGAAACAATGCTAGTCAGTCGCGCGGGCGCCGCCGCCTTGCTCTGAAACAATCGTAGTAGCCGTGTCAAAAGGACTGCCCATATTCTTGCTGTTGGGACTGCTCTGGTCTGTAGCCAGTGCGCTCGGTCTCGTTTCGCCCTTCCTGCTGCCTGGGCCGGTCGCGGTCATGGAGGCGGGACGTCAACTCATCGCCGATGGCTCCCTTGTCAGGCATGTGGCGATCAGCTTGCAGCGCGTGATCCTCGGCTATGGCCTTTCCGTCGCCACTGCCTTGCCCCTGGCTCTGCTGTTCGGTCTGCTGCCGCGGTTGCGCGCGCTGGTCGAGCCGGCGCTCGAATTCCTGCGCCAGGTTCCGCCGCTTGCGCTGCTGCCGCTGCTGATCCTGTGGCTCGGTATCGGCGAAGTGCAGAAGATCGGTGTGATCGTGCTCTCTTGCTTCTTTCCGATCTTCCTGGGAGCCCTTGGGGGGATTGCCCAGGCGGATCCGAAGCTCGTCGAGGTCGGCCGGGCTTGCGGCCTGAACAGCTCGGAAATTCTGCGTCGGATCGTTCTTCCAGCCTCGCTTCCGGCCCTCGTCGTCGGTCTGCGGATCGGGCTCGGCTACAGTTGGCGGGCTCTGGTCGGAGCCGAGCTGATCGCGTCGAGCTCGGGGCTCGGCTACATGATCATCGACGCCCAGAATCTTGCGCGCACCGACATTGTTCTCGTCGGGGTCTTTGTCATCGGCGTGCTCGGGCTGATCGCCGATGCCCTGGCCCGGGCCGCGATCCGCCGCAGCGCGCCGTGGCTGCGCTCCCATCTGGAGCTCGGCCGTGTTTGAGGCCCGCAATCTCGGTATGAACTATTCGGTGGCGGGGCGCAGCGTCGCCGCTCTCGAAGGCGTCGATCTCGATCTGCCGCGCGGCAGCTTCACAGCGATCGTGGGGCGCAGCGGCTGCGGCAAGACCACGTTGCTGCGTATCCTGGCCGGGCTTGCCGAGCCGACGTCCGGCACATTGAGTTTTGCTGGCGGCGGGCGCCCGCGCATCGGCTATGTCTTCCAGGAGCCGCGGCTGATGCCGTGGCTCAGCGTCGCGCGCAACGCCGGGTTCGGGCTCCGCGGCCGCATCCCGCAAGAGGTCATCGATCAGCGCGTCGGCGAAGCGTTGGCCCTCGTCGGGCTTTCGGGATTTGCAGAGGCAACGCCCGAGCAGCTCTCGGGCGGCATGGCGCAGCGGGTTGCGATTGCCCGCGCGCTCGTCCTCGAACCGGACCTTTTGCTCATGGACGAGCCCTTTGGCGCGCTCGACGCCTTCACACGCCGCACCATGCAGCAGGAGCTCGTCGAAATCTGGCGTAAGCGCCGGCCGACCGTCGTCTTCGTCACCCATGACGTCGAGGAGGCGGTTCTGCTTGGCGAGGCCATTGCCGAATTGTCGGTGGGCCGGCTCGTCGGTTTGCGCCGGGTCGATCTTCCCTACCCGCGAGACCCTACGGATCCCGCGCTGCTCGCCCATCGCCGTGCCGTGCTCGAGCGCCTGCTCGAAACGAGCAGGCATCCCTTACAGAAGGAGATTGTGTCGTGAAACTTCTGAAGCTGATCGCCCTTGCGGTCATCGTTGCGGCTGCACCTGCGATCTCGGTCCATGCTGCCGACAAGCCATCGAGCGTGCGCGTTACTTATGTGGCGTCACCCTTCAACGTTCCCTCCATTGTCATGCGCAAGAAGGGCTTTCTCGAGGAAGCTTTTGCGGCGGCGGGCATCAACAAGGTCGAGAATCCCGAGATCACCTCGGGCGCGGCGCAGATCCAGGCGCTTGCCGCCGGTGCGGTCGACATTGCCAGCGTACTGGGCGGGACCTCGGCCATTCTCGGGCGGGCGAACGGCATCGACCTCAAGGTGATTGCCGCCTATTCGCGTTCGCCCAAGGCCTTCTTCGTGATGACGACGGCGAACGGCCCTGCTTCGGTCAAGGATCTGAAGGGCAAGAGCGTGGGCGGCCCCAAGGGGACGACGCTGAACCAGCTCCTGGCCGCGGCGCTGGCCGCCAATGGCATGAAGCTCGGCGATGTCGAGTATCTCAACATGGATATCCCGGCGGCGCGGGCAGCCCTTCTGGCGGGCAAGGTTGATGCGGCCACGCTGGCCGGCGCCAATGCCCTGCAGGTCGAAGCTGCTGGCGGGCGCATCCTGGCGAGCGGCGAGGGGCTGATCGCTCCGACCTCGGTGATTGCTGTGCGAACAGCTTTTCTCCGGGACCATCCGGACCTAGTGCAGGCCTATCTCGCAGCTCACGGCAAGGCACTCGCGTTCATGAAGACCGATCCCGAGGAAGCCCTGAAGATCGCGGCCGAGGACCAGAAGATCTCGGTCGAGGACGCGCGCAAGCAACTGCCCTGGTATGATTTCACGCTCGCCATGACCGATGCCGATGTGAAGAACCTTGAAGCCGATCAATCCTTCATGATCGAGGCCGGCATGTTGCAGAAGACCATCGACATGCGCCGCGACCTCATCGATCCGATGGCGTTCAAACCGTGATCGACGCCATCCTCCTTGATTGCGAGCAGAGCGAGACCGGTGCCCAGGCCCTGATCACGGATCTCGCGCTCGGCCCGCGAATCGACCTCGTGCCGTTCTACGATCTCGAACGGACCGCGCTTTCCCGCACGCGCGGCCTGCTGCTCGGATTGCATTCGGACCAGCGCTATCTTGCCTCGCGCCGGGGACAGCTTGAAGCCTTCCTGGCCGGTGGCGGCACGATCGTCGTCTGCGGCCATATCGGGCACCCTTTCCTGGCCGAACTCTCGCGGTTCCAGCCGATCCCCGGCTATCGGGTCGACGATCTCGCGGTCAACCGAGAGGCGGAGCACCCGGTCTGGGCCGGCGTCGATCCTGCGGATCTCTCGAAGCGGCGCGGCGTGGCGGGCTTCTATGGGCGCGGTTCCAACCCGCCACCGCCCGGTGCGCGCATCATCAACAGCCTGGGACCGAGCCGGTCTCCGGTCGATTTCGATTGCCGGCCGGCGGTGGGAGGGCGGTTGCTGGTCCATGCCGGCGCGGATTTGTGGGGCTATTTCGGCTCGGGCAACAGCTCGGAGCGGATCATGCCGCAACTGTTCGACTGGATCGCCAAGCCATCGGAGGCAGCATGACACTCGCGGTGCTGGACGGCGGAACCTATTACCACCAGGAAGCAATCTATGGTCAGCGGCTCGGTGGTCGCTTCGACCGGACGATCTACGCGCCTGAACTGGCTGCGGCCGACCTTGCCGGCTGCGACGCCCTGATGGTGGCGGATCGCATTCATCCGGGCGTTCTGCGGGGCAAGCGCCCGATCCTCCTCGACTATCTGGCCGGTGGCGGCACCCTGATCGTGCTTGGCGAGAACAGCGCCCAGCAATGGGCGCCCGGCGTCTCATGGGAGTTCCGTCCGACCAATTTCTGGTGGTGGCTGGAGCAGGGTGCCGATCCCGGCCACCGCATCGTCGCGCCCGATCACGAACTTTTTCGCCATGTCGGGATGAAGGAGCTGGTCTGGCACTATCACGGCCTGCTGACGCCACCGCCGGGGGCGACCTCACTGGTGGACATCACGCCGGATGGCGACCCTCAGGGCAAGGGCGGCTCGATCCTCTACGACCACCGTCATGTTGGCGGTGGGGCCGGGCGCATGATCGTGACCACGCTCGACCCGTTCTACCATCATGGCAGCTTCTTCATGCCGGCGGCCTCGCGCTTTCTGGGCAAGCTGCTCGACTGGACGGATGAGGCGTTCCGAACCCCGGGATAGCACCCCAGCGAGAGAGACCCCGTACTCCGGTTCGATCCGTTACTTGCAAAATGATAGTAACTGGTCTAGCCGGAGTGAGCATGCAATCCAGGCCCGCTTCACTCTCCGAATGCCCCTGCGCGCGGACGGTCGAAACCGTCTGCGAATGGTGGAGCCTCCTGATCCTGCGCGATGCGTTCCGTGGGCTCACGCGCTTCGACGAGTTTCAGGCGAGTCTCGGCATTGCGCCCAATATGCTGGCTCGCCGTCTCAAGCATCTCACGCAGAGCGGCCTGTTCGAGCGGCGGCTCTATCGCGAGCGGCCAAAGCGATATGAGTACCTGCTGACCGCCAAGGGGCGGGACTTCTTCCCGGTGATTGCGGCAATGCTCGCCTGGGGCAACCGGCATCTCGCCCCCGAGGGCGTGTCCGTGCTGCTGGCAGGGCGCGTTTCCGGCCAGCCGCTCGAACCGATCCTGGTCGATGCCGCCAGCGCGACGCCGATCACGTCCGATAATGTCGCTCTCATTCCCGGTCCGCGAGCCAGCGAACAGATGCGCCGGCACATTGCCGCGCAGAGAGGTTTGCGACCGCTCTGTCCCTCTCACATCGAATAGGATCTGCCGATGCGCCGCGTCGTTGTAACCGGTATGGGCGTTGTCTCGCCCCTGGGCTGTGGAACCGAACTGACGTGGTCGCGGCTGCTCGCCGGCCGTTCCGGGCTGCGGCGCCTGCCCGACAGCATTGTCGAGACCCTGCCGGCCAAGGTTGCCGGTGCCGTGCCGACGAAGGCGGAGGACGCTGAGGGGGGCTTCGATCCCGACAGCGCTATTGCTCCCAAGGACCAGCGCAAGATGGATCGCTTCATTCAGTTCGCGCTGGTGGCGGCGAAGGAGGCGCTGGAGCAGGCCGGCTGGGCGCCGACCGATGACGTGCAGCGGGAGCGCACCGCGACGGTCATCGCCTCCGGCATTGGCGGCTTTCCCGCGATCGCCGAAGCGGTGCGCATCACCGATACGCGCGGTGTGCGACGGCTTTCGCCCTTCACGATCCCGTCCTTCCTGGTCAATCTTGCGGCTGGTCATGTCTCGATCGACCACGGCTTCAAGGGGCCGATCGGTGCGCCGGTCACGGCCTGCGCCGCTGGCGTGCAGGCGATCGGCGATGCGGCGCGGCTGATCCGGGCGGGAGAGGCCGATATCGCGCTCTGCGGCGGCGCCGAGGCCTGCATCGATCTTGTCGCGCTTGGTGGCTTTGCCGCGGCGCGTGCGCTCTCGACCGGCTTCAATGACGAGCCCGAGCGTGCCTCACGCCCCTTCGACCGGGACCGCGACGGTTTCGTCATGGGCGAGGGCGCCGGCATGCTGGTGATCGAGGCCCTGGAGCATGCGCAGGCGCGAGGGGCTGCGCCGCTGGCCGAGATCACTGGCTATGGCACCAGTGCCGATGCCTATCACATCACCTCAGGCCCGGAAGATGGTTCGGGCGCGCGGCGCGCCATGGAGATCGCCCTGAAACAGGCCGGCCTGCAGCCGCACGATATCCGTCATCTCAATGCGCACTCGACCTCGACGCCGGTCGGCGACCGAGGCGAATTGGCGGCAATCAGAGCGCTTTTCGGTTCGGAGCGCAGCATCGCGATCAGCGCCACCAAATCGGCGACGGGGCACCTGCTCGGCGCGGCCGGCGGCCTGGAAGCGATCTTCACCATCCTGGCGCTGCGCGACCAGATCGCGCCGCCGACGCTCAATCTCGACAATCCGGACGAGGATGCGGCGGGGCTCGATCTCGTGGCTAAGGAGGCCCGCCCGCTCCAGATGGAGCATGCCATCTCGAACGGTTTCGGCTTTGGCGGGGTGAATGCGAGCGCGGTATTCAGGCGCTGGCAGTAGCTCGCGTCAGCTCACAGCGGAATATTGTCGTGCTTGCGCCAGGGCCGCTCGACGTTTTTGGTTCTGAGCATGGCCAGGGCCCGGGCGATCCGGCGACGGGTCGAGTGCGGCATGATCACCTCGTCGACATAACCGCGCTCGGCGGCGACGAAGGGCGACATGAAGCGGTCCTCATATTCCTTGGTCTGGCGTGCGATGGTCTCGGCATCGCCGCCGCGGAAGATGATCTCCACCGCGCCCTTGGCGCCCATCACCGCGATCTGCGCCGTCGGCCAGGCATAGTTGACGTCGGCGCCGATATGTTTTGAGGCCATCACGTCATAGGCGCCGCCGAATGCCTTGCGGGTGATGACCGTGACCAGCGGTACCGTGCATTCGCTATAGGCGAAGAGCAGCTTGGCGCCGTGCTTGATCAGCCCGCCATATTCCTGCGCCGTGCCCGGCAGGAAGCCCGGCACGTCGACGAAGGTGACGATCGGGATCTCGAAGGCGTCGCAATAGCGCACGAAGCGGGCCGCCTTGCGGCTGGCATCGGAATCGAGCACGCCGGCGAGCACCATGGGCTGGTTGGCGACGACGCCGACGGTGCGGCCCTCGATGCGGCCGAATCCGGTGACGATATTGCCGGCATAGGCCGCCTGGATTTCGAAGAAGTCGCCCTCATCGAGCGTCTTCAGGATCAGTTCCTTGATGTCATAGGGTTTGTTCGGATTGTCGGGTACGAGCGTGTCGAGGCTCATGTCGACACGGTCCGGCACGTCGAAACTCGGCCATTCCGGGACGCCGACCGTGTTGTTGGCCGGCAGGAAGTCGATCAGCCGGCGCACCTGCAGCAGTGCCTCGACATCGTTCTCGAAGGAGCCGTCGGCCACCGAGGATTTCGAGGTGTGGACCTTGGCCCCGCCCAGCTCCTCGGACGTGACGGTCTCGTTGGTGACGGTCTTCACCACCTCCGGGCCGGTGACGAACATGTAGCTGGTGTCGCGGACCATGAAGATGAAGTCGGTCATCGCCGGGGAATAGACGTCGCCGCCAGCGCAGGGGCCCATGATCACCGAGATCTGGGGAATGACGCCCGAGGCCGTGACATTGCGCTTGAAGACCTCGCCATAGCCGCCGAGCGCCGCGACGCCTTCCTGGATGCGGGCGCCGCCCGCGTCGAACAGGCCGACGATCGGGGCCCGCATCTTCAGCGCCATGTCCTGGATCTTGGTGATCTTCTGGGCATGTGTTTCGGAGAGCGAGCCGCCGAAGACGGTGAAGTCCTTGGAGAAGACGAAGACGGTGCGCCCATTGACGGTGCCCCAGCCAGTGACGACGCCGTCACCCGGGATCTTCTCACCCTTCTCCATGCCGAAATCGACGCAGCGGTGCTGCACGAACATGTCGAATTCTTCGAAGGAGCCGTGATCGAGCAGGAGTTCGATACGCTCGCGAGCGGTCAGCTTGCCGCGCTTGTGCTGCGCCTCGATGCGCCTGTCGCCGCCACCCTTGCGCGCGCCCTCGCGGCGGGATTCAAGCTGCTCGAGAATGTCCTTCATGGAAATGCCCCGTCGCCGGTCAGAACGCCTGCGTTCCGGCTTAAGGGGCGAAGGCCATGCTGTCCATCAGCCGTTCGTTCGGGCTTGCGCTATCCGTGTTGGAGCAGAAGCACGGCCGCCGCGAATTCCTGGCGGCGGATCGTTCGCCTGGCGGCGGCGTCCTCATCCTGTCCCCAGATCTCGATCTGATAGTCCTCGTCGAGATGGGCGGCAGTCCATGCCTGCTCTTCGTCCAGCCGTCCGTCGGCGAGGGCCAGCATGAGAATGGCCGAGCCTGAAAGTGTCATCACATTATGCGCTCCGGCGAGCGCCAGAGGCGCGGAGAGATCGGCAACACGCCGGGCGACGGCGTCGAGCAAGCCGGCCGGTTGCGCGGCAAACATCACGCCCTCAGTGAGGGTGAAGCGTGCGTCGAGGGCGGCCTCGGTGCCGGCGATGATCGGGTCCCAGACATCACGCTGGCGCTCGACCAGATTGTCCGGTTCGCTGGCGCGATAGCAGAGCGCGTCGCTGCCGGCATAGCGTACGATCTCGGCGCGCACGGCTTCATGCTGGTCGGACACGCCATCGAGCGCGGAATTGACCAGTCGTGTCAGCGGCATGACGGCGGGGTCGATCCGCTCGCCCTGCGCCTGCCATTCCGCGGCGAGTGCCTCGGCGACCGGGCGCGAGGTGATGGCCAAGGGATTCCGGGCCGGGGTCCGGGCCGTCCGGCCATCGAGCCCGACATGGAAGAGCCCGTCGCGTTCGAGCACACCAGCGGTTTCGTAGAAGCGCTTGGGCAGGGCGTTGCGCATCGCGCTTTGCGCCGCGGCAACGGGATCGGGCTGAGGCGAGCCGGGCGCACCGAACCGCTGGAGAAATGCATCTGTCGACATGCGGGTCCCATAGCGCATTCGGCGCAGGCGGGAAACGGTCCTGGCGCCGGTTGACGTTAGGAGGAGCGTGCTCTAAACGCCCGTCCTCCCGCGCCTATGCGCGCGGAAATGAACGTGTTGGAGAATGTCATGTTTGAGAGTGCGGGAACCCGGTGACGTTTCGCTTCGGCGGAACGTGATGCAGCGCCGGGTCTGAAATGCAGCATTCGATGCCTGCATCGGGCTCAGGCGCTTGTCATGGTTTCATGCACAGGCTCTACAAACATGAATATCTCCAGGGGCGAGCAGCGCGTGCTGCACGTGCTGGCCCAGGGCGGGCATATCCGTCACCATCGCGGCGATGATGGCCGCATCCACCATGTCGACTGCTTCACCCATGAGGGCTACGTGTTGACCAACTGCACGCTCGAGCTTTTCGGGAGCCTCAGGCGCAAGCGGATGATCGAATCGAGGCAGGGGCGGCCCTATCGCATCTCGCGACAGGGCCGGCTCGCAGTGAGGTCTCAGGCCGACAACCGGTGAGACCAAGGGGAGGGCCCGTCATGGGCCCTCCCGCTCTCGCGAGAACCGAGGACGCAACATGATCATCCGCGATGAGCAGCCCGCTGACATTCCCACAATCCAGGCGCTCATTACCGACGCCTTCAAGGACGTTTCCCACAGCAACCAGACGGAGGCCGCGATCGTCGATGGCTTGCGCCGTGGCGGTATGCTGGCCTTGTCCCTTGTCGCCTCCGATGGCGACGCCCTGCTCGGCCATGTCGCCTTCTCCCCGGTCATGATCGGCGGGCAGGAGCTTGGCTGGTTTGGTCTCGGGCCTCTGGCTGTTCGGCCGGACATGCAGGGGAGAGGCATAGGGGAGGCTCTGGCGCGCGCGGGGCTCGACAGGCTGAAGACGGCCGGTGCGAAGGGCTGCGTCCTGCTGGGGGCGCCGGGTTATTATGGTCGCTTCGGTTTCGCTGCGGACCCCCGACTCTGGCTTGCCGATGTGCCGCAGGAGTATTTCCTGGTGCTTGGCTTTGGCGGCCCGCTACCGGCGGGTGAAGTCCGCTACCACGCGGCGTTCGACGCAGGCGAAGCCTGAGGAGCACGAGCCCGGGTCCTGCGGCTGCGCATGCGTCAGAATCAGGTTGCCCGGATCCGGCCCAGGAACTGCGCGACCTCGGTACCGAGATGCGCGGATTGGGCGGCCAGCCTGTCGGCGGATTCGGCTATGAAGGCCGCTGCCTGACCGGTTTCCGCGGCCACCTTGCTGACGAATTCGATATTGCCGGAGGCCGCGATAGTCTCGTGTGCTGCAGCCTCGATGTTGCGGGCAATCCCCGAGGTGGCTGCGTTCTGCTGTTCGACGACGGTCGCGACTGCCGCCGAAATCTCATTGAGCGAGCCGATGGTCGTGTTCATCGTGTCGATGGCGCGGACGGCTTCACCGCTCGAGTTGCGGATCGCTTCGATCTGGCGCTGGATATCGTCTGTTGCCAGCGAGGTCTGGTGGGCCAGCGCCTTGACCTCCTGGGCCACGACCGCAAAGCCACTGCTGGAATGACCGAAGCGAGCGGCCTCGATCGCGGCATTGAGGGCCAGCAGGTTTGTCTGCGCCGCAATCGTCGAGATCATGCCGACGATGGTGCCGACATTGTCGGCCTTCGTCGAAAGCTCATTGACCGTCGTCAGCACCGTCTGCGCGTTTGTCGTGGTTGAGCCGACGATACGCGTGGTCTCGGCAACCTGCTTGTCTATTTTCCCTGATCGAGGCCGCAAGCTCGCTGGTCGCCTGTGTCAGGGCGATCACGTTCGAAGAGGTGTGAAGCGAGGAGGCCGAGGCGGCCTTCGAGCGTTCGGCGACCTGTGTGGCGCCGCTCATCATTTGCTGGGCGGCGGCACTGACCGTCTGCACGGATGAGATCACATCCCGTGCGATGCCGGCGATCTTGCTCGCGGTCAACGAAGATAGGGCCGTGCAACGACACGTGGATGATGCAGAATCTTCCCTTTCCAGGTGGCAAACGCCGCTGGAGCGGACCGGGCCTCAGGTCCCGAACCTGTCGCGCCAGGCGGGCTTGGCTCCGGCAAAGGGAAGGGCGGTTGCAGCGTGGACGCCGCGCGCGACGGCTCGAGCGAGGACGTCGGCGGCGGTCGCGCAGAGTTCTGCCAGGGCGAAGGCATCGGACGGCGCGCCGCTATGACCGGTTGCCGCGGCAAAGACGACGTCCCCGTCGAGCGGCGCATGGACCGGCCTGAGCGCCCGGGCCAAGCCATCATGCGCCGCAAGCGCCAGCCGCTTCGCCTGCGATTTGGTCAGTGCCGCGTCGGTCGCGACGAGTGCGATCGTGGTGTTCTGTCCGGCCCCGCCCTTGAAGCGCAGTCCGAGATCATCGGGCGAGATCATGGAAGGCCAGCCGAGGCCGCCGAACTCACTCGCTTGCTCATAGGGGGCGGCCCAGAAGCAAGGCCCGTCGCCGATCGTGGCACTGCCAACGGCGTTGACGGCGACGAGCGCGCCCACGATCTGACCGGTGGCGGCGCGCGCGCTGGCCGAGCCGAGCCCCCCCTTGAGCGTAGCGGTGGTCGCACCGTAGCCAGCGCCGGCGCTTCCGAGAAAAAACTCAGTGCCGACATTCTCTGCTGCCGCCCGCGCCAGCGCCCGATAAGGGGCCTCTGCGCCATTGCCCTTGGCCCAGCCCTTGTCGCCGCCATTCAGGAGATCGAACAGGATCGCCTGCGGCACGATCGGCACGCGCATGCCGCCGACGGGGAAGCCGCGACCGTTTGCGGCGAGCGTCGCCATGACCCCGTCGGCTGCGGCCAGCCCCCAGGCGGAACCGCCGGAGAGGACGATGGCGTCAACATGCTCGACAGTCATTTCCGGTTCCAGCAATGCGGTATCGCGGGTGCCGGGAGCGCCGCCGAGAATGGCCACCGAGGCTACGGTGGGGCGGTCAAACAGGGCGACGGTGACGCCGGTCGCTGCGGCAATATCCTGGGCTTGCCCGACGAGCAGGCCGCGAACATCGGTGATCAGGTTGCGCATCACGAGGGAATGACACCGGGGGGCGTGGGGGAACTTCGCGCTCGCTGGCGCGTCATCGCTACATTACGATCTTTTCATGCTTGCGCCATCGCAGGGTCAGGGGCGCGAGGTCAGCCTTGCCATGATCGCGAACCGGCTTCGAGACCCGCCAGCGACCTGACCTTGTCGATACGACAAACGGAGACCCAGGATGAAACGCATCGCACTTATCGCAGCTTCGTCGGCAGCCGCCCTGGCTGCGACGTTCGCGGTCGCGCAGCCGCAGCCGGTTCCACCTGCCGGCGGCTCCGGATCCTCGCGTGACATGACGCAGCAGGAGCGTACCGACCAGCGCGACCAGCGCCGCACCGAGCAGATGGAAGCCCGCATGAAGGAGCGGCTCGAACGCGCGCAGACACGCATGAACGAGCGCTTTGCCAAATTGCGCGCCGATATGAAGCTCAAGCCCGAGCAGGTCCCGTTGTTCGATGCGGTCGAGAACACGGTGAAGAAGGGCATGGAGCAGCGTCGTCAGGGCTTTGCGGCCATGCGCGAGCAGCGCGAGAATTTCCGCCACGCCGATATCATGGAGCGCCTGGACGCGATGGCCAGCCGTCAGGCCGCACGTGCCACGCGCAGCAAGGAGCTCGCGGATGCCGTTCGTCCGCTCTGGTCTACCTTGAGCGACGAACAGAAGACGGTGGCGCGCCGGGCTGTGCGCGAAGCATTCTCCGAGGGGCGCGCCCGCATGGAGCGGATGGGGGAGAACATGCGCGATCGCTGGCAGGATCGACGCGGCGGCCGGGATCGCGACGGTGACGATCGCGGCTCGCGTCGCGGCCGCTACCATAGCGACGACGACAACAACTGATCGCAGCGCGATCGCCTTCACCAGGCGGCTCCTCGGAGCCGCCTTTTTCTGTGCTGCTGCCGGTGGGGGCGGTCCGGGTGACGATGCGGAAGAGCTGGATTGCGAAGGTTGAGGCGACCGCGGTCATGAAAAACGGGAGTTTACCATAATCCTTCAAATTGAGTTCATTTTTGAGCGCCTAGGGTCCTCTCAGTAAATCTCGTGAGAGGGGCGTCTCATGAAGGCTCAATCGTCAAACTGGCTGATGAGGATTTTCATCGCCTTCGTTTTCATACTCTGCCTGTTCGGCCCGTATGGTCTTTCGATCCTGATCGGCTGCGTCGGGCTGGGCTGCTATTTCTTTCGCGACGAGGTCGGGTCGCATCTCTGACGAAGGATCATCCGGCAGCGCCGCAGCCATCTGGGCGTGCTTCATAGAGGGGCGGCTCCTGCGGGCCGCCCCTTTTGCTGTTTTGCTCAGGCCTTGCGGCCAATCCTGCAACGCTGAACCGGAGCCTGTATTAGCTCCTCCGCTTCAATACCGCGGGATCAAACATGTTGATCCCGCGCAAGGTTGAGATAGCTTCCATGCGGGGTCTGGGGTTTGGGGCAACGCATGAGAGACGCCGTGGTTCTTCGCGTTCTTGCCTCGGCCGGGTTGACGTCCCTGTCCTTGTTCTGCCCAGGCTTTGGTCGTGCGGAGGAAGTCGTTCCGGCGTTCCAGGCGGATTTCGAGACAGCCTGCATCGCGGCCGAGGACTGGAAGATCTCGTCGCTGCTGGACAAATCCGTTCGTGCCGATCGTATCCGATGCGTCGGCGAACGGGGGGCCGGAGATGGCGGGCGCGTCCTCAGCGTTACCGTCAAGCCGGGCGATGCCTATGATCCCGATCCTGGCTCTTCGGCGACGGAGCGCGCCGAGATCCAGATGACGCGCGAGCTCATCCGCTTCGATACCACGACCTGGTACAGCTTTCAGTTCCGTGTCGAGGCCCCGTGGCTGACACGAAAGAACCGCACCGTCATCCAGCAGATCAAGCAGAATATCGATCCGCGCTACGAGAAGGGCAGGGGCGGAGAAGAGATCTGCGATCCCGGCAATCCGCTTTTCAAGATCGAGGTGGATTCGGACGGCAAGACTCCGGTCTTCCGCGCGAAGAGTGCTGGCACCGAGACATGTGGCGACAGCGTCGGGCAGGTCCATTTCTGTGGCGACTGGCCAATCGCCCCGGGCCATTGGCACCGGGTCAATGTTTCGATACGGCCGAGCCAGAAGGCCGGTGAGAGCCATCTGCAGCTCTGGCTCGATGGGCGCGCCTGCCCAGCCTATCGCGGCGTACTCGGATATCCGCGCTACGGCATGACGAAGGCAGGCAAGCCGGTCATCGACGCGCAGCCGCGCTTCGGCATCTATCGCGATGCTTTGCCCGATGTCTCGCAGACCATCCAGTTCAATGACATCGCCTTCTGGACCCGGAGCCCCGCCGGACATCCGGCGTGGGGCGGTATCGATATCCCATCGGAGTGAAGGCGTTGCTTGGGGAAGACGTCTGACCGGTACGCGCAAGACCCAGTACATGCGTCGTGCGCGCCCGTCTGGGCAGGCCGCGGGACGCACCTGCCGAGGGCTCGAAATGAAAAGGGCGGCTCCGAAGAGCCGCCCTTTTCTGATTCCGATCGGAGCTTCGCAGCCCGAGCCTGCAATGCAGGATCAGCGCGAGTAGAACTCGATGACCAGGTTCGGTTCCATCTGCACCGCGTAAGGCACGTCCGACAGGGTCGGGGTGCGGGTGTAGGTGGCCGAGAACTTGGTGTGGTCGGCATCGATGTAGTCCGGCACGTCGCGCTCGGCGAGCGCAGCCGATTCGATCACGATGGCGAGCTGGCGGGAGGATTCCTTCACCGCAATCACGTCACCCGGCTTGACCTGGTAGGACGCGATGTTGACGCGCTTGCCGTTGACCGTGACGTGGCCGTGGTTGACGAACTGGCGAGCAGCAAACACCGTCGGGACGAACTTGGCGCGGTAGATCACCGCGTCGAGACGGCGCTCGAGCAGGCCGACGAGGTTCTCACCCGAGTCGCCTTTCAGGCGGATCGCCTCGGCGTAGTAACGACGGAACTGCTTCTCGGAGATCGAGCCGTAATAGCCCTTCAGCTTCTGCTTGGCGCGCAGCTGCGTGCCGAAGTCCGACGGCTTGCCCTTGCGGCGCTGGCCGTGCTGGCCGGGGCCGTATTCACGACGGTTGACCGGGGACTTCGGGCGGCCCCAGATGTTCTGACCGAGGCGGCGGTCAATCTTGTATTTCGCCTCATGACGCTTCGACATATCGCGTGTCCTCTAGGTTCGCGAGTTGAGGACCGCGCCCTCCTGTCCCCGTTTCCAGGGCGACAGATCCGGCTCTCGACGAGCGGATCACGGGTGCGGAAAAAGCCACGCGGGCCCTGATGGACCCGCGCGACGAGAGCCCTATAGGCGCAGGAGCCCCCGCAAGTCAAATCCCTTGGGGCTATGCCTGGGGATCGCTGCTCAGTTCATCAGTGGAAATGGCTCGATCAGGACCTGGGACAGCCCGTAGCCCGCGAGGGCAATGCGCAGCGGTCCGCTGATGCAGGCCCCGCTCGTGAAGATCGCCGGTGCGTCGCCAGCCGCGCTGAACGGTGGGGGCGCCGCAGGGCCCAGTAATTGGGAAATCCGCCGGGCGATGGCCGGGGCAGGATCGATCCAGCTGACGGACCACGGTGCCACCCGGCGCATGCGTTCGAGCAGCAGTGGATAATGCGTGCAGGAGAGGGTGATCACGTCGGTCCGTACGCTGTCGCGTTCGACGAAGCAGGGTTCGAGTTCCGCAAGGATTGCCGCGTCGTCGACCGTTTCACCCTTGAGCGCGGCTTCGGCGAGGCCGGCGAGGCCGGTCGAGCCGACCAGCGTGACCTCGCAGCGCGCCGCATAGGCCTCGATCAGGCCGCGCGTATAGTCGCGGGCGACGGTTCCAGGCGTCGCCAGGACCGAGATCAGGCCGCTGCGGGTGGTCTCGGCTGCTGGCTTGATCGCCGGGACGGTGCCGACGAAGGGGATGGTAAAGCGGGCGCGCAGCGCCGGCAGCACCAGAGTCGAGGCGGTGTTGCAGGCGATCACCACAAGATCAGGATGACAGCGCGCGATCAGCCGCTCCATGACCTGCAGGACGCGGTCGACGAGTTCCGCCTCGCTGAGCCGGCCATAGGGGAAGCCGGCGTCATCGGCGGCGTAGACGATGCGCGCGTCCGGGCGGGCGCGCGTGGTTTCGGCTAGCACTGTCAGGCCGCCGAGCCCGGAATCGAAGACCAGAATGGTGGGTTGGCGGCGTGGCATCACGGCTGCGCCATAGGCTGTTCCGGCCAGAAGATCGACCTGCATGCGTCGGCGCCTGCACAGGAGATGGATGAGCGCTTCATTGGGCCAGAGCCCGGTTAAGGAGTGGTCAAGGAACTCCTGGCCGCCATGATTCAATTTAATTGACTCTGTCCACTAATTGGCGCGACCCTGATCCCCGGAGATCATCATGGCCGCCAAAGACAGCCCCGCGATCGCTGCGATCCGACGCTTCAACCGCTTCCACACGCGCTGGATTGGAGCACTTGGTGGCAGCCTGCACGGCTCCGGTTTCGCGTTGGTCGAGTCGCGCGTGCTCTATGAGTTGGCTCAACGTGACGATTGGCTCGCAAGCGAGCTGGCACGCGAGCTTGCCCTCGATCCCGCCTATCTCTCCCGCATCCTCAAGGGCTTTGCTGCTGCCGGCTGGCTGAGACGCGAGCGTTCTCCCGACGACGGGCGGGCTTCGCACCTGCTGCTGACGCGAGAGGGGCATGACGCCTTTCGGCCGCTGGATGAAGCGTCGCGCGACCAGGCCGACTCGATTCTGGCGCGGCTCGGACAGGCTGAACAGGCGGATCTGGTCGAGGCGCTGGGAACCGCCGAGCGGCTATTGTCTGGAGCCTGCGAGCGGAAGTGGCAACCGCTCATCCGCGAGCACAGACCCGGCGATATCGGTTGGGTGATATCGGCGCATGGCCGGCTCTATGCGGAAGACTACGGCTGGGACATCAGCTTCGAAGCGCTGGTCGCGGAGATCGCGGCGAAATTCCTGCGGGACTTCGTGCCTGGCAAGGAGCGCTGCTTCATTGCGGAGCTGGACGGGATGCCCGTGGGCTCGGCCTTCGTAGTTCGAGAGTCGGACGAGGTCGCCAAACTTCGGCTCGTGCTGGTCGAGAAACGCGGGCAGGGGCTCGGCCTCGGCAAGGCGCTGGTGCAGGAGGCGGTCGGCTTCGCGCAATCGGCTGGTTATCGGCGCATGATCCTGTGGACCAATGATATCCTGCACGCTGCGCGTGGTATCTATCTTGCCGCCGGCTTCAGGCTCATCGCCGAGGAGGCGCACCATTCCTTCGGGCAGGATCTGGTGGGGCAGAACTGGGAGCTGGAACTGGGACGCTAAGCCTTCAGCCGCGCCACGGCCGCCGCCGCCGCCCGCCCCGCCAAGGTCGCGCCGCCGACCGTCATCGCACCGCCGCCGGCCGTCGCCTCGCCCGCGATCCAGATGCGACCGCCGATCGGCTCGGCAAGCCTGTCCCGGGCCGCCTCGAAGCCGGGGCGGCATACCGAATAGGAGCCATGCGAGAACGGATCGGTCCACCAGGCGGGGAATGACACGCCGGTGACGGCCTTGCGAAAGCTCGCGCCGACCATCTTGGCCAAAAGCTCGGTCACATGATCCCGTGCGGCGGCGGTTCCCGCGCGGGAAAGGTCGCGCGCATAGTCCCCGCCGCAATAGGCGATGACGATGTCCTTGTCGTCCGGGAAGAGGTCGACATTCATCATCGCCTTGGGTGAACCGGCTTCAAGATAGCTCATGCCGGGCTTGATGCCGAAGCGATCACCCTCGACCTTGAGCGCGATCTTGGTGAGGGCGCCCATGCCGATTCCATTCAGGGCGTCGCGGGTTCGGGCAGGCAGTGCAGGCGTGAAGCGAATGTCGCCGGCCTTCAGAACGCCGACCGGCACGGTGACGATGCAGGCGCGTGCCTTCAGCGTTCCCGAGCGCGTCGTGATCTCGACGCCGGGCCCGTCCCAGCGAATGGCTTCGACCGGTTCGCCAAGGCGGATATCGAGCCCTTCGCCATGGCGCGCGACAAGATTGCCGTAGCCCGAAGGGACGACGAAATCGTCGCCGCTCCACAGGCGTTGGTAGTCGCGCGCCGAGATGCGATCGGATTCCTCCCCGATCGAGAGCAGCAACCCGGAGGTGGCGACGGGCGTCATATCCGGGCCGAGGTCTCCGAGCAGCTCGGCAACCGAGAGATCGCGCTTCGAGATATCGACGGTTTCGAGCTTGCGGTCGATTTGCCTGAAGGCACCGCGCCGTTTGACCCGCTCGGCATCCGACATCGGTTGCCCGTTGGCGAAAACCTGGAAGCCGCCGCCCCAGGATTCATTCGGCGTCGGGATACCGAGATCGGCGGCGATCTTCACCCAGGGATTTCGCTCCGCCCAGTGGATGAACATCGCGCCGGCGTCGTAGGCGGCGCCAAGCGAGGTGTCGGTGAAGGCACGGCCACCGACCCGGTTGCGGGCCTCGATGATCACGACCTGGCGTCCCGCCGCTTTCAGTTCGCGTGCGGCTGCGATTCCGGCTGCGCCTGCGCCGATGACGACGACATCGAGATCGCCGGCCAAGACAGGGCCGGGCGCGCCCGCAGCGGCTGCGGCGAGCGCAGTTGAGCCCGTGAGAAAGGTCCGGCGGTCGAGCATCATCAACAATGTCCGCAGCGGTCTGGCGCCATGATGCGCGACTGCTTGTGCGTTGCAATACGCAACCTGCTTTGCGGCCGGATCACGGCAATCACGAGATCGGGAGGAGGGCGCGAGCGGGGCTGAGTTCCGGGGGGATGTCTGCAGTATAGAATACATATAAATTAGAACGCTTCTCCATTGGATGGATTCTATTGTTACTTCCTTGATTGAGAATCGATTGACAGAATTCGACTCTATTTCTATCGAGTGCTGGCTTTACTGAATTGATAAAGCTTAGTTTTCAGCAATTTTAAACTGCAGGCTGCGCATCCAATGCATTGGCAGCGCCGGCAGGGGCGGGGTTCTGACTATGGGTGGGCATTCTGGCGGGCTGCGTTGCGGCGTGGCGCTTGGCGTTCTTGTGTTGATGACAGCGTCACAAGCTGGTGCACAGCAGCGTGTTCAGGCCGCACAGCAGCCGGTTTTTCCTCAATCGGCCGAGGGACCCGTCGTTCTGGACACCATTACCGTGCAGGGGGAGGGAATCAGTGGTGCGCCGCTGATCGCCGGGCCGACGACGACCCGCACGACCCGCGAAGAACTCGACAGGCAGCAGGTCCAGAGCATTTCCGACCTGGCCAACCGGGTCGAAGCGGGCATCAGCTTCAATCGCCAGAATAACAGCATCAATATTCGTGGTCTCGATGGCCCGCGCGTGCTGACCACGGTCGACGGCATCAGGCAGCCGTTCCTGACCGACACCCGGATCGATCGCAGTTCGACCAACGCCTTCGACTTCGATGCGTTGTCCACGCTCGACCTGCTGCGCGGCGGCAGCGGCGCCAGCGTGCTCGGCTCCGGGGCTCTGGGGGGCGTGCTTGCCGTCCGAACGCTCGACCCCAAGGACCTGATCAAGGGCGGCCGCCAGTTCGGTGCGCTCGCAAAGACCGGCTATGACAGTACCGACGAGGCCTGGTTCGGCAGTGCCGCAGTCGCGGCGCGGCTCCAGCAGACCTATTTCCTGCTCCAGGGTAGTTTCCGCGACGGGCATGAAACAGGCAACAGGGGGACGATCGACAGCATCGGACCGACCCGGACGATGCCGAACCCGACGGATTTCACGCAATACGGGCTGCTCGCGAAGATCCAGCACTATGTCGACGATGTGCACCGGTTCGGCATTACCGGCGAGTTGTTCAAGCGCGAGGACAAGGTCAACGTCCTCACCTCGACCGTGTCGCCCACCGGCAATTTCCGCCCGGGAAACTATGACACCGGCGAGGATGTCGAGCGTCAGCGCGTCTCGCTGACCTATGATTACAAGCTGCCGGGTGGCTTCCTCGACGAGGCCCACGCCAATCTCTACTGGCAGAACGTCAAGCGTAACGCGCTGGTCTCAGCCTACCGCTTCACCAGCGTCATCGGTCCCTATACCCGCAACAACGAAACCGAGCAGGAGGCCTTCGGCTTCAACGGCCATGTCGTGAAGAGCTTCCAGACTGGCATCTTCTCGCACGGCATCACGCTCGGCACCGAACTGCGCAGGACGACGCTGAACCAGTATTCGGCCGGTGTCGACAATTGCCGCCGCCCCTATACCGGCGCCTTCACCGCCTGCAACAACCTGCACACCAATCAGGCCGACCAGCCGAAGGTCGACGGCAATGCGATCGGCGTTTTCGCGTATGACGAGATCGGCATGCTCGACAACCGCCTGCGCCTCACGCCCGGTGTTCGGTTCGACTGGTATGAGGAGAAGCCGCAGAACACGCCGGCCTACACCAATGGCGGCTCCAGCCCGGTCGGCTTGCCGCCGTCCTCCAGTGACAGCGCCTGGTCGCCGCGGGTGCGGCTTGAATACGACGTCCTCAAGGACGCCGGCATGTTCAAGGATGTTACAGCTTTCGCGCAGTGGTCGAAGGGTTTTCGCGCGCCGACTGCAAGTGAGCTCTATGGCCGCTTCGGGGCGGTTGGGACCTATCTGCGCATCGGCGATCCCACGCTGCGCCCTGAAACCAGCAACGGCATCGATGTCGGCTTCCGCTTCGGTGACCGGGCCTTCGGTGGTTCGGTGACATATTTTCACACCAATTACCGCAACTTCATCGAGACCGTGCAGATCGCGCCGCCGAATGCACTCTATCCGCAGGGCGGCATTCAGGGGCCGCGGAACGTCGCGCGGGCCGAGATCCAGGGCGTCGAGGCGAATTTCCAGTATGCCTTCGCCGAGAACTGGCTGGCGCGCGGCTCCTTCGCCTATACCCGGGGTCAGAACAAGGACACCGACACGTTCCTGAACTCGATTCCGCCGATGCAGGGTATCGTCGCAATCGCCTATGGAACAGACATCTGGGGCGCCGAGGTCTCGACCAAGCTCGCTGCCGCACGTGACGACGTCGCTGCAACGACCGGCACGAATGCCGGTTTCAAGGCTCCGGGCTATGCGCTCTTCAATGCTTCGGCGTGGTGGCGGCCGACGAAGCTCGCCGATATCGAGCTGCAGGTCGGCGTCTACAACATCTTCGACCGCAAGTACTTCGATGCGGTCAACGTTCCGACGGGCACGCTTGCCCAGGCGCGCGACTACTACACCGAGCCGGGCCGCACGGTGAAGGCGACGTTGAAGTACCAGTTCTAGAGTCACCCCGCGGGCGGAGTAACAAGAAGGGCCGGGCAGGGATGCTCCGGCCCTTCCGGTTCGTCACGAAGGGGAACGTCTATTCGCCCTCGGGGGCTTTCACCGGGCGCGGATGTCGGGGCCCCTCCGCCAGGGATTTGAACACGCCGCGCAGGGTGCGCGCCTCCTGCTCGGTCATCTCCAGGCGATGCAGGATGTCGCGCAGATTGGCGGTCATGACCGGCTTCTTGCCGGGCGGGAAGAAGCCGCAGCGCTCGAGTTCGCCTTCGAGATAGCCGAACATCGAAAACACCGTCTCACGAGTCGCGGGCGGGGAGGGATTGTTCTCGCGGAAGGGCGGCTCGCCATCCGTCGTCTTGAACCACTCGTAGCCGGCCAGCAGCACGGCCTGCGCGAGATTGAGCGAGGCGAAGGCCGGGTTGACGGGAAAGGTCAGGATCGCGTCGGCGAGCGAGATCTCTTCATTGGTCAGGCCGATGCGCTCGCGACCGAACAGGATGCCGACGCGCTCGCCGCCGCCGACACGCTCGGCCAGGGACGGCATCACCTCGGCTGGCGTGAAGACGCGCTTCATCTGGCCGCGTTCGCGGGCGGTGGTGGCGAGCACATGATTGAGATCGGCCGTCGCGGCGGCGGCGTCAGGGTAGAGCCGGGCATTCTCGAGGATATGGGTCGCACCGGAGGCTGCGGCGGTTGCACCCTTCTTGAGGCCTCCACCGGCGGGCCAGCCATCGCGAGGGGCCACGAGTCGCATCTCGGAAAGGCCGAAATTCGCCATGGCGCGAGCGCACATGCCGATGTTCTCGGCCATTTGCGGTTCGACCAGAATGATGACCGGGGCGGGGGTTCGCGTGGCGGGGCGGGTGCGGTCAGTGCCTGAGCCGGTCATCGGGTACTCTGTGATATCGGTCTCGCCCGGTTCTGGGACCGGGCTCGAAAGCCCGATCCTATCAGCCTGCGGCAAGAGCGGCGTCAAGCGCTACGGCGCAGGCCAAAGCCGAACCCGGCCTCCACCTTGGTGTCCATCCTGCGCTGCTGCGGTATCCGTTCTTCCTTGATCCGGAAGCTGGAGACGAGGCCGTTCAAGCGCTGGATCTGGCCGGTGAGCGAGCTGGCCGACGCGGCGCTCTCCTCGGCGAGGGCTGCGTTCTGCTGGGTCATCTCGTCCATATGGGCGACGGTCTGGCTCATCTCATCGATGCCGTTGGCCTGCTCGGCCGAGGCTGCGGAGATGTCTGAGACAGTGGCGGAGACCTTTTTCGAGGCTTCGACAATCTTTCCGAGCGCCTCGCCGGCCGAACGGACCAGTCCGACACCTTGTGCGACCTCGACACCCGATTCGCTGATCAGCGAGGTGATGTCCTTGGCCGCTTCCGAGGAGCGCTGGGCCAGGGTGCGGACCTCCGAGGCGACCACCGCAAAACCCTTGCCGGCATCGCCGGCGCGGGCTGCCTCGACGGCTGCGTTGAGCGCAAGCAGGTTCGTCTGGAAGGCGATCTCGTCGATCACCGACGTGATATCCGAGATCTTGCGCGAGGCCTGCTCGATCCGCGCCATCGCGGCGACGGCATCGGTGACGATCGCACCGCCCTTCTCTGCAACTTCGGTCGCCTCGTTGGCCAGCAGAACGGCCTGGCGGGACGACAAGGCCGATGCCTTGACGGATGCGGCGAGCTCTTCCGTCGTCGCGGCGGTTTCCTCGAGCGAGGAGGCCTGCTCCTCGGTGCGCTTCGAGAGGTCGTCGGCGCCCATATTGATCTCGCGTGCGGCATTGGCGACGTCGACCGAGGTCGTCTGGATCGTCGCGACGGTCTCGGAGAGGCGGTTCACCGCGCGGTTGAAGTCGTCGCGGAGCTTGAGATAGTCGGCTGCGACATTGTCGTCGATGCGGTAGGTCAGATCGCCCTGAGCGAGCATTTCCAGGCCAGCGGCGAGCAGCCCGACGACATGCTGCTGTTCCCTAGCGAGCATCGCCCGCTCGGCCTCGACGCGCTGGCGCTCTGCCTCGTTGCGGCGACGCTCTGCATCGGTCAGGCGTTCCTGCTCGGTGGTCTGAGCTTCGAGCCGGCGCATCTCGAGGCCGTTTTCTTTAAAAATCAGCACGGCCCGGGCCATTTCGCCGACTTCATCGCGACGCGTCTGGCCCTCGATCTCGGCATCGAAATCGCTGGCGGCGAGCCGCTCCATCGTGCCCTTCAACCGGGCCAAGGGGCCGGTGATGCTCTTCGCCGACATCCACATCGCACCACCCAGGCCAATCAACAGGCCAAGCAGGCTGCCGCCGATGACAATGGCGATGGTGCGCTTAGTCTCCGAGCTCAACCTTGCGCTGGTCGTCTCGGTATCCTTTCCGAGCATGTTGTTGAAATCGGTGATGTTGCGGACGACCGCGGTGAGCTTGCCGTCGAGTTCGTCCATCACGGCCAACGCCCGTTCGTTTTCGTCATTGGCGCCGTAATAGAGGGCGCGATCGACGCCCACCTTGATGTCGGTGACCTGCTTGGTCAGGGCATCGTATTCGGCGGCCCGCTCCGGAAGGTGGGACTGTCCCTCCTTCAGCAGTTCGAGCGCCTGACCATAGGAGCGCTGCAACTGGCTCTGGGCATTGCGCGCACCATCCGTCTCGCGAGGATAGGCAATGACCTTGTAGGCCTGAGCCAGAATATCATTTGCGGCGCGCGCCGAACGGGCTGTGGCAAGCGTCGCCTTGCTGCGCGAATTGATCAGCTCGGAATAAGTGCTGTCGACTTTGCTCAACTGCACGCTGCCAAGAATCGTCGCGGCCACGCCAATCAACCCGACAATCAGCATCGCAGCTGCGATCTTGATGCTGATACGAATATTACCTAACGTCATGCTGATCGGCCCTCGAAGCGCTCGCAACAGCTGGAGCTGCGCAGCTCCGTGGCATTTCGGCGTTAAGAAAGCTGAAATTGATCGATCGGCGCGCGTTTGTTTTCTGTACGAGACCTTTGGAGGCGGGGTCCGGCCATGAGCCGCGCAAGTATTCCTGCGGCCTGAACTGCATGGCCGGCGCCCTGTTTTGGTCCTTTCGGGCCCCGCCGGGACCCCGAAACGGCAGGGGAGCGCCTCAGCGCTCCGCCGCCGCCTCCACAGCACGCATCACGCGAAGCATGTTGCCGCCCGCGAGCTTCTCCAGGTTCTCTTCCGACCAGCCACGGCGAATCAATTCGGCGATCAGGGCCGGGAAGGTCGAGTTGTCCTCCAGTCCTTCCGGCGCGGTGCCGCCGAAGAAGTCCGAGCCAATGCCGATATGGTCGTAGCCGATGCGCTTGGCGAGATAGTCGAGATGGTCGCAATACTGCGCCAGCGTCGCCGTCGGGCGCGGGCCGGATTTGGCGACGATCTCTGCCTCGGCCTTCTTGTAGTCCATGCCGTCCGGTGTCTTGCCGTACTGGTCCTTGGCGGGACGGTGCCAGTCGCGCGAGGCCTGGTTGATGAAGTCAGGCACGAAGGTCGCCATGACGATGCCGTTGTTCCCGGCGACGCGATCGAGCACATCGTCAGGCACGTTGCGGGGGTGGTCGCAGAGCGTGAACGCGTTCGAATGGGACCAGACGAGCGGCGCATTGCTGACGTCGAGCGCATCATGCATCACCTTCGGCGAGACATGGGCCAGGTCGACGATCATGCCGAGCCTGTTCATGCGACGGACCACGTCCTTGCCGAAGGCGGAAAGCCCGTTATGGCGCGGGGCATCGGTCGCCGAATCGCACCAGTCATGCGTGCCGTTATGGCAGAGCGTCATCAGGCGCACGCCAAGGGCTGAATAAGCATCGAGGGCGTCGAGCTCGTTGTCTATCGCCGAGCCGTTCTCGATCGTCATGAACAGGGCGATCCTGCCCTCGGCCTTCGCAGCCTCGACATCGGCGGCGGAGAGGCCCGCGCGGAAGACCTTCGGATGCTTCGCTAGTACATTCTGCATCAGCGCGATCTGGGCCAGCGCGAAGCCGGCGGGCTTCGGGTGGTTCGGCGGGACATAGGCTGCGAAGAACTGGCCCGCAAGCTTGCCCGCCTGCATGCGCGGAATGTCGGTGTCGGTCTCGGGATGGACCTTGGTCAGGTCATAGGCCGCGACATCGCCCTTCGCCTTGGCATCGAGCCGGATCACATAGGGCAGGTCGTTATGGCCGTCGATCAGCGGAGCGCGCTCGAGCAGAGCGAGCGCCGCGGCATAGGCATTGTCCTGGACTGGAGTTTTGGCGAGGGCCATGGCGCACCTTGGAGGGGATTCGAAACGGTGGGGATCGTGGCAGGGCTTTGCAGGCGAGGCGAGGGGCGATGACGCATGCCGGCTCGCTGTCTGGTGCGTGCGGCGTCAGGCCCGAGCCTGACCCGGTCTCCTGGCGAAGCATAATTCCCGGCGGCGGCAAGCGCCCCCGGGAATGACGGCATCTTCGCCTCAGGTGAAACGGGCCGGTGCAAACGGGGCAGGATCGACGAAGACCTTCTCGCCGGTCACCATCTCGGCAACCATGCGCCCGGTCACTGCGGCCAGCGTCAGCCCGTGATGGGCATGACCGAACGAGAACCAGAGATTGCGGTGCTTCGGCGCCGGGCCGATGATCGGCATCATATCAGGCGTGCAGGGGCGGTTGCCGAGCCAGGGCTCGGCATCGACCCGCTCGCCGAGCGGGAACAGCGTCTTGGCGATCGGTTCTGCGCGAGCGAGCTGAACCGGCGTCTTTGGCGAGTCGCGCAGCGCGAACTCGGCGCCCGTGGTCAACCGAATGCCCTTCACCATCGGAGCCAGGAAATAGCCGCGCTCGGTGTCGAGGACAGGGTGGTTCAGCACGGCGTTGCCGAGCGGCTTGTAGTGCATGTGGTACCCGCGCTTGACCGCGAGTGGCAGGTGGTAGCCGAGCCGGTTGGTCAGGACATCGGCCCAGGGGCCGAGCGCGATCACTGCGTCATGTGCGCTGGCGCGGGTGCCGTCGGCGAGCGCGATGCTCCAACCCTGGCCGTCCTGCGCGAGCGTGCCGGCATCGCCCTGCGCAAGTTGTCCGCCGAGCTTTTCGAACAGAGCGACATAGGCCTTCGACAGGCCAAGCGGGTCGATCACCGTGACCGGGTCGGTCCAGTGCAGGCCGCCGATCAGGCTCTGGTCGAGATGGGGCTCCTCGGCTCGCAGCGTCGCGACATCGAGCGGGCGGTAGTTCAGCCCGAATTCCTTGTTCCACTTGGCCGCCTCGGCCARCCTTGCATCCTGCTCGGCCGCAGAGCGGAAAACCTTCATCCAGCCCTTGCGGCGCAGCAGATGCGTCGCCCCGGCTTCGGCCGCGAGCGCGTCATGCTCGGTGACGCAATGCTCGATCAGGGTGGCGTATTGGTGAGCGATCGCCTCGTGCTTGGAGGGGCGCGAATGCAGCCAGTAGGACAGCAGGAAGGGCGCGAGCTTGGGAATCGCGTTCCAATGATAGGACGCGTCGATGGTGTTGTTCATCGCGTAGCGGAACAAGGCGCCGAAATCATGCGGGAAGCCGTAGGGATAAACGCCTTCGCGCTGGATCAGTCCGGCATTGCCATAGCTGGTTTCCTCGCCTGGTCCGCGCCGGTCGACCAGCAACACGGACCGGCCGGCCTTCTGCAGGTGCAGCGCCACCGAGATGCCGACGATCCCCGCGCCGAGAACAATCGTATCGGTCCGCATTTTTACGCTCCTGTCAGCCCTGTTGCCGCGCTCAAAATACCGCTCTGCGCCGCGATGTCAGCGGCATGGTGTATCTTTGCGGTCGAACGGCGAAAGTTTCGCAAGTTTTGCGCCAACCAGGTGCGGATCGCGCGCTGCGCTTACAAACTGTTCCCTTCCGCGCAAGATTCTGCGCCACGCAGAACCGGTCTTCCCGAACGGCGGGTGACGCCGGCGCCGGGATCGGCCAGTGTGGCGCAGTTGTCGCACCGATTCAGGCCTTCATGCTCTCGCGTTTCGCCGCCTTCCTCGCTGCAGGCCTTGCCCTTCTCGGCCGCTACGGCACGCAGGGCTTCGCACTTTCAATCTTTCTGGGGCTGGCACTGCCGCAGTTCTCGGCGGCGGCGCGGCCGCTGCTGCCGGTCACTATCTTCTGTTTCACCACGGTCGTCTTCCTGCGCGCCGATTTCAGCATCATAACCGGGCTGATCCGCCGTCCCGGCAAGCTGATCGTCACCTGCCTGTGGCTCATTCTCGGCCCGGCGGTGCTGATCGGCGCTGCGTTCCTGCTCGTCGGTCGCGCGGCACTCGATCCCGGCCTGATCCTCGGGCTTGCCATCATGGGCGCGGCGCCGCCGATCATGTCTTCGCCGGCGGTCGCGATCCTCTACGGCTTCGAGCCTTCGCTGATCATCGCGGGCGTGGTGGTGACCACGGTGCTCAGTCCGCTGGTGGCCCCGGTGGTGGTGGAGCTGCTGGCGGGGGCTGCCGTGCCGCTCGATCGCTGGGCGCTGACGCTCCGTCTCGTGCTGTTCGTCGGCGGCGGCATGGTGGTGGCGGCGATCCTGCGGCACTGGCTCGGCGCAGCCCGGATCCGGGCGATGAAGGCCAATCTCGATGGCTTTGGCGTGCTGATGTATTTCATCTTTGCCATTGCGGCGATGGATGGCGTGACGCGGACAGCCATGGCCAATCCCGGACAGGTCATGCTGTTCCTGGCCATCGCCTTTTCGGTTTCCGCCGCCGGCCTTCTGCTCACGACACTCGCCTTGCGGATGTTCAAGCGCTCGGAACGCTTCATGATCGGCTATGGCACCGGTCAACGGAACATGGGGTTGCTGGTTGCGGCGCTTGGGGCCGGCGTGCCGCAGACGACTTTCCTGTATTTTGCGCTGGCGCAGTTCCCGATCTACCTGCTGCCCTGGCTGCTGCGCGGCATCGCCGGGAAGATCAAGCGCGCTGAAACGCCTGCTGACGCGGGTTGACGATCCGGCCTGAGACGATCGCTCCAGCAATCCAGGAGCGATGCCATGATCACTCTCTATTCCGGGCCTCTGAGCCTGTTCTCCCGCAAGGTCGAGATCGCGCTGCGGGAGAAGGGCCTCGCCTTCGAGCGTATCATGGTGCCGTTCAACCAGGTGACTGGCTACGATCCGCGCCACCCCGAAGTGCTGGCGCTCAACCCGAAGCGGCAGGTTCCGGTGATCAATGACGAGGGGCTCGTCCTCTACGATTCCACCATCATTCTCGAATATCTCGACGAGGCCTATCCCCAGCCACCGCTCCTTCCCCGCAATCCAGCGGCCAGAGCGCGCTCGCGGTTGGACGAGCTTTTCGCCGACGAGATCCTGTTTGCCGCGCTGCGGCCGCTGATGCACCGCAACGAGCCGCCGACGACGGATCGCAACAAGCGCGCAGCACAGGAGACGGACGCGCTGATCGCCGAGGCCGAGCTCGAGCAGCGCTATTGCGGGCTCAACGAGAGGCTGGCGGGTCGCGATTATTTCGGCGAGGCCCTCTCGGTGGCCGATATCGGCATGTTCATGAGCGTGTTCTGGGCCGTGCGCCTCGGCGGCCCGGCGCTTGCACGCTATCCCGACCTCTCAGCCTGGTTCAGCCGGTTGGGCAGTCGGCCGGCCTTTGCAACAGCGGTGGAGGAGGTCGAGGAAGCGGACCGGCGACTGTCCTACCCCGTCAAACGCCGCTGAAAGCTCCCGGTTTCGATTGCAGCGCTGGCCTGCGGGCGCTAAACGCTTCGCGCATGACCAGCCCCATCCGCATCGCCCCTTCCATCCTCTCCGCAGATTTCTCGAAACTCGGGGAGGAGGTTCGCGCCATCGATGCGGCGGGCGCCGACTGGATCCATTGCGATGTGATGGACGGGCATTTCGTGCCGAACATCACCTTCGGCCCGGACGTGCTGAAGGCGATCCGCCCGCACACCAAGAAGTTTTTCGACGTGCATCTGATGATCGCGCCGGTCGACCCCTATGTCGAAGCCTTCGCCAAGGCGGGCGCTGACCTGATCTCGTTCCATGTCGAGGCCGGCCCGCACGCGCATCGGACCCTGCAGGCCATCAAGGCGCAAGGCAAGCAGGCCGGCATCGTGCTCAATCCCGGCACGCCGGAAAGCGCCATCGAGCCGCTCCTGAACGATGTCGACCTGATTCTGCTGATGACCGTCAATCCGGGCTTTGGCGGCCAGAGCTTCATCCATTCCGTGGTCGAGAAGATCGCGCGGGTGCGCGCCATGATCGGCGAGCGTCCGATCGCACTCGAGATCGATGGCGGCGCCACGCCGGAAACGGCACCATTGGCCGCGAAAGCCGGCGCCAACGTGCTCGTCGCCGGCTCGGCAGTGTTCAAGGGCGGGCCATCGGCCTATGCCGGCAATATCGCCGCGATCCGCCAGGCGGCGGAAGCCGCCCGCGGCGACTGGGTTTGAATTTGTAACTGCGCCGTCATTCCGGGCGCAGCGAAGCGAAGCTCCGGAGCCCATTGCAGTGCGCCTTGCTCTGCGATGGTGTCTGGATCGGCGTGGCTTCGCCGCTTGTCCGGAATCACGTCGCGCGCTGTCCTGAAAGGCCAACCATGATCCCGCGCTATTCCCGTCCCGAGATGGTCGCCATCTGGGAGCCGCAGACGAGGTTCCGGATCTGGTTCGAGATCGAGGCGCATGCCACCGACAAGCTGGCCGAGCTCGGCGTCGTGCCGAAGGAGGCCGCGGCGACGATCTGGGCCAAGGCCAGGGACGCGGTCTTCGATGTCGCCCGCATCGACGAGATCGAGCGCGTCACCAAGCATGACGTCATCGCCTTCCTGACGCACCTGGCCGAGATCGTTGGCCCCGAGGCGCGTTTCGTGCACCAGGGCATGACCTCGTCGGACATTCTCGACACGACGCTGTCGGTGCAGCTGGCCCGCGCCACCGATATCCTGATCGCCGATGTCGATGCGCTGCTGGCCGCGATCAAGCGCCGGGCGTTCGAGCACAAGTTCACGCCGGCGATCGGCCGCTCGCACGGCATCCATGCCGAGCCGGTGACCTTCGGCCTCAAGCTGGCGCAGGCCTATGCCGAGTTCAGCCGCTGCCGGGACCGTCTGGTTGCGGCGCGCTCCGAGATCGCGACCTGCGCGATTTCCGGCGCGGTCGGCACCTTCGCCAATATCGACCCGCAGGTCGAAGCCCATGTCGCCGAGAAGATGGGCCTGGCCGTCGAGCCGGTCTCGACACAGGTGATCCCACGCGACCGTCACGCCATGTATTTTGCGACGCTTGGCGTCGTTGCCTCCTGCGTCGAGCGCTTGGCGACCGAGATCCGCCATCTCCAGCGCACCGAGGTTTATGAGGCGGAGGAGTTTTTCTCGCCGGGCCAGAAGGGCTCTTCGGCGATGCCGCACAAGCGCAATCCGGTGCTGACCGAGAACCTGACCGGTCTTTCGCGGCTCGTTCGCGGCATGGTGACGCCGGCGCTCGAGAATGTCGCGCTCTGGCACGAGCGGGACATCTCGCATTCCTCGGTCGAGCGCATGATCGGCCCCGATGCCACGGTGACGCTCGATTTCGCGCTCGCGCGGCTTACAGGCGTCGTCGACAAGCTGCTGGTCTATCCGCAGAACATGCGCAAGAATCTCGACCGGCTCGGCGGCCTGCATAATTCGCAGCGCGTCCTGCTCGCCTTGACGCAGGCCGGCGCCAGCCGCGAGGAGAGCTATTCGCTGGTTCAACGCAACGCGATGCGCACCTGGGAACATGGCGAGGATTTTCTCACCAATCTCAAGACCGACAAGGACGTGACGGCGAAGCTCTCGGCTGCCGAGCTCGAGGCGATGTTCGACGAGGGCTATCACTTCAAGCATGTCGATACGATCTTCGCGCGCGTCTTCGGGTAGCCTGAACCCATGCGGATTGCCGTCCTCGCCGATATCCATGGCAATCTCGCTGCGCTCGCAGGCGGAAGCCCGCATGCGCGCTACGGCATTACCGAGCGCTGCCGCGCGGGCTGGCGCTTTTCGTTTCACACCCTACGTTACGACCTGGTCCGCTGCGGCTGACCTTGCCCTGTCCCGGGGCCGACGCGACTAGGCTTATGCCCTGTCGCGTGGCCTCGCCCTGAAACCCGATTGATTGCAATGCGCTCGTCCGACGCCGACATCCTCATCATTCCTGGCTGGTCCGGCTCCGGCGCGGACCATTGGCAGAGCCGCTGGGAGGCCAAGCTCACCACCGCCCGGCRCATCGAGCAGGACGATTGGTACAAACCCGCCCGGGACGCCTGGGCAAACCGGATCGTCGCCGCCGTCCGCGCAGCCAAGCGGCCGGTGGTTCTGGTTGCCCATTCCGCCGGCGTCAGCGCGGTGGCGCATGCGGCAGAGCATCTGAAGCCCGGCGAAGTCGCGGGAGCTTTCCTGGTTGCGCCGGCCTCCGAGCGCGCGAAGCAGGCGATCCCCGGTATGGCGCACGACTTCATCGCGCATCGGCGCGAGAAACTGCCGTTCCCCGCCATCCTCATCTCCAGCACGACCGATCCCTACTGCACGCAGGATGAAGCAAGGGCGCTGGCCGAGGCCTGGGGCGCCGAGTTCGTCGATGCCGGCGATGGCGGCCATCTCAATTCAGAATCCGGGCATGGTCCCTGGCCGGACGGTCTGCTGCGCTTCGCAACCTTCCTCAAGACACTGTAGTACTGCCCGGCAAACGAAACCCGCCCCGGATCGCTCCGGGACGGGATGTTCGGATCAGGATCGATTAGCAGCCGAGATCAATTCTCGACGTAGGTTATCTTGCCGTCGGCGCCCTTCTTCCAGGTGTAGACGGTGTAGTCCGGACGGGTGATGTCGCCCTTCTTGTCGAAGGAGATGTCGCCGATCACGGTCTTCACGGCCTCCCCACCATGGAGCGCGGCGGCAATCTTCTTCGGGTCGGTCGAGTTCGCGCGCTTGGCGCCTTCGGCCATGATCTGCACGGCGGCGTAGCTGTACAGCGTATAGGCTTCCGGCTTGAACTTGCGCGCCTCGAACTTCTTGAGGACGGCAGCCGCCTCGGGTCGCTTCTGCGGGTCCGGCGGGAAGGTCATCAGCGTGCCTTCAACGCCGGGACCGCCGATCGTGGCGAACTCGTCGGTGGTGATGCCGTCGCCGGAGACCAGCACGGTCTTCAGGCCCTGGTCGCGCATCTGGCGTACGATCAGGCCGCCTTCGGTGTGCAGGCCACCCCAGTAGAGGTAGTCGGCACCGGCCGCCTTGATCTTGGAGACGAGGGCCGAGAAGTCCTTCTCGCCCGCATTCACGCCTTCATAGAGCACTTCCTTGACGCCGCCGGCATTGAGGCCCTTCTTGGTCTCGTCTGCGAGGCCCTGGCCATAGGTCGTCTTGTCGTGGACGACGGCGATCTTCTTGTCCTTGAAGTTCTTCAGAAGATAGGCGGCGGCGACGCTGCCCTGCTGGTCGTCGCGACCGCAGGTCCGGAAGGTGTTCCAGAGACCGCGCTCGGTAACCTTCGGGTTAGTGGCCGAGGGGCTGATCATCAGGATGCCGTTCTCGGCATAGACTTCGGATGCCGGCATCGTGACGCCGGAGTTGAAGTGACCGACCACCCACTTGACGCCGTCGCCGACGAACTTGTTGGCGACAGAGACGCCTTGCTTCGGATCGGAGACGTCGTCGCCGACCGAGACGGTGATCTTCTGGCCGAGCACGCCGCCGGCCGCATTGATATCCTCCACCGCCTGCTCGACGCCGTTCTTGAGCTGGGCGCCAAAGGCTGCGTTCGGGCCGGTGATCGGGCCGCCTACGCCGAGCTTGATCTGAGCATTGGCCACGCCGGAGAAGGCGAGGACCGCGCCGAGCGCGATACCGCCCAACAGCAGTTTCTTCATGAGATGAGACTCCCCTGTATTGTCACTATGAACGGGCCAAAGTTTCGGCCCGTCTCGGCGCGTGGTGCCACCGTGAAATGCAGTCTTGCGCTTTTTCGACGGTCTGTCACGCGGCAAGCTCGGTGTGGTTTTTCGCTCTTTCGGAGGGGGTTAGCCGCCTTCCCGGGGCTTCCAGCCGAAGGGTCCGGTGCGCTCATAGAGCCAGCGATATTGCGTCGTCATCTGCCGGGCGCGGTTGTAGCGCCAGCCGGCGAAGCCGAAGGCCATCAGCACGATCGTGTCGATGATATAATAGTGCAGGGTCAGCAGGGTGGCCTGGAACAGGGCAAAATGGATGAAGCGGACGAAGAGGCCCAGCACGAGAATATAGAGCACCAGCTGGAATGCCGGCCGCCAGGTCATCGCCACCGCCCGCCCGGTCATCCAGGCCGCCCAGCCGCCCATGATGACGGTGACCAGCAGGAACAACCAGATGGTCGGCTCCTCGTAGATTATGCCTTGCATCGTTGTGCTCCTAGGATCGTGAGCCTGATGTCGACCGCATGTCGCTCTGAAACGCGATACGTCATACGGCTCTAGTGCCGCCCGCCTTCGAGATAGGCGGCGCGCACCTGCGGGTTCGCCAGCAGTTCCTGGCCGGTGCCGCTCATGGTGATGACGCCGTTGACCATGACATAGCCGCGATGGGCGAGCTTCAGGGCGTGGAAGGCGTTCTGCTCGACCAGGAACACGGTCAGCCCCTGCGTCCGGTTGAGTTCGCGGATCGCCTCGAAGATCTGCTTGACGATCAGTGGCGCCAACCCGAGCGACGGCTCGTCGAGCAGCAGCAGCTTCGGCCGCGCCATGAGCGCGCGCGCGATCGCCACCATCTGCTGCTCGCCGCCCGAAAGTGTGCCGCCGCGCTGCTGCAGGCGCTCGCGAATGCGCGGAAAGAGCTCGCAGATCTTTTCGAGATCCTCTTCGAAATGGGCGAGGTCGCGCACTGCGGCGCCCATCTGCAGGTTCTCGAACACGGTCATGCGCGGGAAGATGCGGCGTCCTTCCGGCGATTGCGCGATGCCCAGCCGGGCGATCTCGTGGCTCGGCAGCTTCGTGATGTCCCGGCCCTCATAGGTCACTGTGCCTTCGCGGGCCTGCGGATTGCCGAAGATCGTCATCATCAGCGTCGATTTGCCGGCGCCGTTGGCGCCGATCATCGTCACGATCTCACCCTCATGCACGTCGACATCGACGCCCTTCAGAGCGATGATCTTGCCGTAATAGGTCTTGACCCCGCGAACGGAGAGCAGAGGCGCGGCGTCCGTCATCACAATCCGACCTCTGCTTCCACTTTGGCGACTTCCTCGTCGTCGACGCCGAGATAGGCCGCGATCACGCGCGGATCGGCCTGCACCTCGGCCGGGGTGCCGTCGGAGATCTTGGTGCCATAGTCGAGCACCACGACGTGATCGGAAATCTGCATCACCACCGACATGTCATGCTCGATCAGCAGCAGGGCCGTGCCGATATCCTTGCGGATCGAGAGCAGAAGCGTGTTGAGATCGTGGCTCTCGCGCGGGTTCAAGCCCGCCGCGGGTTCGTCCAGGCAGAGCAGCACGGGGTCGGTGCACATGGCGCGCGCGATCTCGAGGCGGCGTTGATCGCCATAGGGCAGGTCGGCGGCCGGATCGTCGGCGCGATCGATCAGGTTGATCTTCTCCAGCCAGAACTTGGCCTTCTCGATCGCTTCCTTCTCGCGCGCCTTGTAGCCGCCGATGCCGAGCACGCCGAGGAAGGTGAAGCCCGACGCGATCATCAGCGGGTTGTGCTGCGCGATAAGCAGATTCTCCAGCACGGTCATGCCGCCGAACAGGCGAATGTTCTGGAAGGTGCGGGCGACCTTGGCCTTCCAGGAAATCCGGAAGTCGGGCATGCGCTCGAGCAGGAAGCTCGCGCCGCTGTCCTGGGTCAGCGTGATCATGCCTTCGGTCGGCTTGTAGAAGCCCGTGATGCAGTTGAAGACGGTGGTCTTGCCGGCTCCGTTGGGGCCGATCAGGGCGGTGATGTCGCCCTTGCGTGCCTCGAAGGAAAGATCGTTGACGGCGGTGAGGCCGCCGAAGCGCATCGTCAGATGTTCGACCTGAAGCAGAGGAGGGGTTGTCATCAGCCGTGGCCTTCCTGGACCATATCGGCYGAGATCGCCTTCTTCTCCTTGAGAAAGGCTGTCGGCTCGCGTGTCGATATCAGTCCGCGTGGCTTCCAGATCATGATTACGACCATGGCGAAGCCGAAGATCAGCATGCGGTATTTGGTCGGATCGAAATCGGGGCCGAAGATCTGCTTCAGCCAATCGAGTTCGCGCAGGAGTTCGGTGCCGCCGATCATCACGCTGGCCGCGATGGCGACGCCCCAGAGCGAGCCCATGCCGCCGAGCACGACGATGGCGAGAATGATCGCCGATTCCATGAAGACGAAAGACTCAGGCGAGATGAAGCCCTGGCGTGCAGCAAAGAATGAGCCAGCGAAGCCACCGAACATTGCACCGAGCGAAAAGGCCGTCAGCTTGGTGTTGGTGGTGTTGATGCCGAGCGAGCGGCAGGCGATCTCGTCCTCTCGTAGCGCCTCCCAGGCGCGTCCGACCGGCAGGCGACGCAGCCTCAGCGTGACGAACGCTGTGAGCAGGGCCAGTCCGAGGATGACGTAGTAGAGGAAGATGGTGCGATAGAGCGGCGAGAATTCGAGCCCGAACACTGCGGCAAAGCCATCATCGGCGGCCGTGAACGGGATGCCGAAGAAGGTGGGGCGCGGAATCCCGGAGATGCCGGCATAGCCGTTCGAAAACTCGACCCAATTGATCAGGATGAGGCGAATGATCTCGCCGAAGGCGAGGGTGACGATAGCGAGATAGTCGCCGCGCAACCTGAGGACGGGGAAGCCGAGCAGCATGCCCCAGAAGGCCGCGAGGATCCCGGACATCGGCAGCAGGATCCAGAAGGACAGGCCGAAATTCTTGGCGAGCAGCGCGTAGGAATAGGCGCCGACGGCGTAGAAGGCGACATATCCGAGATCGAGCAGGCCGGCGAGGCCGACAACGATGTTCAGCCCCCAGCCGAGCATGACGTAGATCAGGATCTGAACGCCAAAATTGTCGATCCACTTCAGCGCGCCGCCCCAGCCCGCCAGCGTGATGGCAATGATCGGGAAAGTGACGAGAAAGCCGAGCCCGGCCAGTGAGAACAGGCGCGAATGGCGCTGGAAGAAGCCGATCGTGCCATGTGGCAGCAGCCGCACCACCGATTTGCCTTCGCCGCGCTTCTGCTGGCGCAACGCCATCAGGAAGCGGCCGACGAAGATGATCGCAACAGCCCAGGCGACGGCGTCCCAACGTGGATCGAGGACGAGGACGTTGTCGAGGTTCTGGCGTGTGCCCCAGGCGATGATGGGGATGCACAGGCCGAAGGTGACGACGGCGGCGAAGGCGGCTTCCTTCAGCGCCTTCATCATGTCGAGTTGGCGTGCGGCCGGTAACTGTGTGACGGGAGCCATGCGTCAGACCTTCTCGACTTCGGGACGACCGAGGATCCCGGACGGCATGAAGACGAGCACCACCGCAAGGATGCAGAAGGCGGCGACGTCCTTGTAGTCGATGGTGAAATAGGCGGACCAGAACACTTCGATCAGGCCGATCAGCAATCCGCCGATCACGGCGCCGGGAAGGGAGCCGATGCCACCCAGAACCGCCGCGGTGAAGGCCTTCACGCCTGGCGTGAAGCCGTCGGCGAAATTCACGACGCCGTAGAGCACGAGGTACATCACACCGGCGACGGCGGCGAGCGCTGCGCCCATCACGAAGGTGATGGAGATGGTGCGGTCGACGTCGATGCCGAGCAGGCCGGCCATCTTGCGGTCCTGTTCGCAGGCGCGCTGGGCGCGACCCAGAGAGGTCTTCTGCACGATGAACCAGAAGGCGGCGAGCAGGATCGCGGTGGTGAGGATGATGACGATCTGCTTGTAGGAGATCTGGACCGTGTAGGTCGCGCTGTCGATCAGCGTGATCGACTTGTTCAGCATTGGCGGGATCGACTTGTTGCGCGGGCCCTGCACGACCTGGACGAAATTCGTCAGGAAGATCGACATGCCGATGGCCGAAATCAGTGGGGCCAGTCGGAAGGAACCGCGCAGCGGCCGGTAGGCGACACGCTCGATCGTCCAGTTCCACAGCGACGTGAAGAACATCGCCAGCACCAGCACGAAGATCAATGCCAGGACGATGAGGCCGGCGCCGAACCAGGAGGCGATCAGCATGAAGAAGATCAGCGCAATGAACGCGGAGAGCATGAAAACGTCGCCATGGGCGAAGTTCACCATGCCGATGATTCCGAAGACCATCGTGTAGCCGATGGCGATGAGGCCGTAGATCGACCCCAGGGTCAGCCCGTTGATGAGCTGCTGGAGGAATACTTCCATTGACGACGTCTAACCCCTCGAACCAGCTCCCGTTCTCTTCGCCGGCATGACGCCGACGCATGCGGGATGCGATTGCTATGCAGAGCTACCAATGGCTTGCGCCTGCGACAATCCACCCATGCCATATTTCTGTCAAAAGCAATCTCGGACCGCTTGCTCTCGAAACAGGCAGAATTCTGTGCAGTGCAGCGCCAATTTGGCGCAAGATGATTGTCTGTTGTGCGGTGCGGCATCCTCCTTCGTGCAAGTAAAACGGGTGTTGGCAGGGGCTGTCGGGTGCGATCGGTCACCTTGCAGCCGCGGGTCTGCGGGGCGCGATCGTCGGTGACGATCGTGCTGTCGTCGATCATCCGGGGCCAGCCCTCGATCGAAGGTATAATAACGTCCTGGCACTGCCGCCCTTGGCGGCATGGTCGTGCGTCGGGGGATGTGAGGGGCGCGCCCAGCCGCTTCGCCAGCTCGCGGCCGATGGTCAGTTTCCCGCAGCCCGGCCAACCATTGATATGGATGATCAGGTCGGGATCAGCCATGCCGCCCCTCAGAACCGGTTCGGGCTGAAATGGCCGAGATCAATCGCCGACGGGCGACCGGCGATCAGATCGGCGACGAGGCCGCCGGTCACCGCAGATTGCGTCATGCCGTAATGGCCGTGTCCGAAGGCGAGCACGACGCTTGGGTTGCGCGCTGCCTTGCCGATCACCGGTAGGGAATCCGGCAATGACGGCCGGAAACCCATCCAGAGACGGCCACTGCCGAAGGCAGGCAAGCCGTCGACGAGGTTGGCGGCCTTATCATAGAGCGCCCGCGTCCGCGCGGGATTGGGTGGTGCATCGAGGCCACCGAACTCGACCGCGCCGCCAATGCGCAAGCCGCTGTCGAGCGGGGTCATGACGAAGCCATGCCCTTCGAAACCGATGGGCCGGGATGTCAGCCCCGTGCTGCCGGGGAAGCTGACATTGTAGCCGCGCTCGGTCTCGAGCGGCACAGCGTTTCCGAGAGCGGCAGCGAGCGGCCTCGACCAGGCTCCTGCGGCGATCACGGCGCGGTCGACCACGCGCTGCCAGCCGTCGCGGCCGATCAGGGCAGGGCGCGCGGCCATTGAGAGGTTGATGACCTCGGCCTTCTCGAATTGGGCGCCGCGCGCCAGCGCCGCCTCGAAAAGGGCGAGCGACAGTTCGAGCGGGTCGCTGATATGGGCGGTCTCGGGGTGGAACGCTGCTCCGACGAAGCGGTCCTTCAGGGCGGGTTCGAATTGGCGAAGCACGTCAGGGCCGATCATCTCGACCTTGATGCCAAATTCGGCCTGCCGCTGCGCAATACGCCTAGCTTCCGCGAAGGCGGCGTTGTCGGTGAAGGCGTAGAGACCGCCATTGCGATGAATGTGGCGGCTGAGATGCGTGGTCTGGGCCAGTTTCAGCCAGGCCGGCAACGCCTGTTGCTGCAGGGCGCCGAGGCCCTGGATCGAGCGTTCATAGGCGGCTGGGCGCGCGGCCAGGATGAAGCGGACGAGCCAGGGCAGGAGCTTTGGCAGATAGACAGGGCGGATGGCGAGCGGTCCAAGCGGATCGGCCAGGAATCTCAGCACCTGCCGCAGGTTCTTCGGGCTCGCAATCGGCAGGATGTCCGTGTGTGCGATCCAGCCGGCATTGCCGCGTTAAGGGCCGAAGGCCGGCCCTTCCTTATCGATGATCAGAACCTCGTGACCGTCGTCAAGCAGGGCATGCGCAGTGGCGATGCCCACAATGCCTGCTCCGACGATCGCGATCTTCATGAAAGGCTGAGCTCCTTCAGGGCGCCCGGCTTCTTCACCTCGATCTCGATAAAGGCGATCGGATGGTCCGAGCCGTTCATCACGTCATGCTGGATGCCGGCCGGGCGCATATAGGCCTGGCCCTGAGCCAACGGAACGTCGGTGACATTCGTCCCGTCATGGATGCGCAGCGTGCCGTCGAACAGCATGATGACGAAATAGGGCCAGCCATGGCTGTGCCAGCCGGTCACGGCACCGGGCTCGAAGTCCCAACGGGTGATGCGGATCGTCTCGTCGTCCTGCTGGACGGTTGGAACGGCGGGTGTCGTGCAGGTAAAGGCCACGGTACCTCCCGGAGAATGGATCAGAGTTTCGGCAGGCTAGCCACTTGGCTTCCGCTGCCTTGACGACGGCCGCAAGGCAGGCGCGCTCCGCACCCTCCCGTGCGATACATGTGGCGATCACGCGAGTTGATCACCGCCGCCTCGACCAGCTTGATGTTCTGGCCGAGTCGCGCCGCGACGTCGAGCCGCGAATAGGTCCAGCGACGGATTGCTCCGGTCTCGGCCCTGCAACCAGATTTGGCGAGAGATCGTCGACGCCGATATGCGCCGCGAAGCGATCGGCGCGGGGCGATCTCGGCGAAGTCGAGCTCGTCAGTGGGGCGTGAGCCTGGTGGTCCGGAAGGCAGGGCGCTGATGCATTTCGTCATCGCAGAATGCTTCTTGCGTATGAGGACGTTTCGCTTGCAGATTGCATTGCGGCTGCGGCCGGCCCGTATCGGTCATGGTGATATATCAATGCTGGATGTCGCGTCAATCCTCGCCTTCCGTCCCGCGGGAGCGAAATGAGCATGCGCTCCAACGAAGAAACCCAGCTGCCTCCCGAGACGGATGTGCGTGTTCCGCCCGGCGCTGCGACGAGCCTCTCGGAGACCGCCTATCGCCGTCTCGAGGAGGCCATCGTGACGCTCTCCCTGAGGCCCGGCGCGGTGCTGACCGAAGCCCAGTTGATCGATCTCGTCGGGGTCGGGCGCACGCCGGTTCGCGAGGCCCTGATCCGCCTCGCACAGCAGGGGCTGGTCGACATCCTGCCGCGCAAGGGCGTCGTCGTCACCGGCATCAACGCCATCGACATCATGGCTGCTCTGGATGCGCGAGAGGTGCTGGAGAGGCTGATCGCATCGGATGCGGCGAAGCGGGCGAGTCCGCGCGAGCGCATCGTCATCATCGAGAAGGCGCGCGCCATGCGCGTTGCAGCCGAGGCCGGCGATGCCAATGCCTATATGCGGCTCGACAAGGAGCTCGATGCGGCGGTCGCCGCCGCCGCACGCAGCCCCTATGCGACACGCGCCGTCGAACCGCTGCAGGCCCTGATCCGGCGCGCCTGGTACTATTTCGAGCGCGAGGACGATCTGGTGCCCGCGGCGGGGCATCATGTCGCCTTCGCCCAGGCCCTGGCAACGGAGGATCCTGCCGCGGCGAGTGCAGCCAGCGATGCCCTGATGCAGCACTTGCGCGCCGGCTTGCTGGCGACGCTCGGCCGCGACTGAGAATTGAGGGGCGCGCGCCATTGATATATCTACTTCGAGGGCCGTGGAGCCCATGACGGCATGACATTGCGGCTGTGCGCTGGCCATCGCGCCGGAAAATCCCTACATCAGCCGGCGAAGACCTCCATTCCTGCAGATCGGGCTGATGACCAAGACGTTCCAGGCCGTGCCCCATGTAACGGCCATTCCTGATGCGCCGGCCTTCCGTCAGGCAATGGCGCAGGTCACGAGCGCCGTGCATATCGTCACCACGCGGGGCACGACGGGCCGCGCGGGCCTGACTGCGACCTCGGTCGCCTCGGTGTCCGACGCGCCGCCGACCATGCTGGTCTGTGTCGACGGCATCAGCCGCACGCTCGCCGCGATCGAGGCGAGCGGGACTTTCTGCATCAACACGCTGGCGGGCGATGACGGGGATCTCGCCGAGATCTTTGCGCGGCGTCGGGGCATCGAAGGCGAGGCCCGTTTCGCGACGGCCGAGTGGACGACGCTCGTGACCGGAGCGCCGGCACTCGTCGGCTCGCTTGTCGCCTTCGACTGCAGGCTGATCGAGGTGCACCGTGTCGCGACCCACCGCATCCTGATCGGAGAGGTCGTGGCGATCGGCGGCCGGGGCCAGGGCAGCGGGCTGGTCTACCGGCGGCGCGGCTTCTCCGAGGTCTGAAGGGCCGTCAGACCTCTCCGGCTTCCTCGGCGACCTCGGCGAAGACGATGGCCGCTTCCTTGAAGGCGTGATTGGCGGCTGGCACGCCGGCATAGATCGCTGTCTGCATCAGCACTTCCTTGATCTCGTCGCGCGTCAATCCGTTGTTCAATGCGCCACGGACATGGATTCGGAACTCGCCCCAGGAGCCGAGCGCGGCTGCAATCGAAAGCACGATGAGCGAGCGCTCACGCTTGATCAGCCCCGGCCGGTTCCAGATGTCGTTCCAGGCGGTTCGGGTGATGAACTCCTGCCAGTCGCGGTTGAACTCGGTGACACCGGCACTGGCCTTGTCGACATAGGCCTCACCAAGCACGGCGCGGCGGGTCTTCATGCCATTGGCATAGCGGGTGGCGTCGTCCATGGCGGCCTCCTCAGGCGTTCAGGAAGTCGAGAACAGCCCGGCCGAAGGCCTCGGGCTGCTCGAGATTGGAGAGATGGGCGGCATCGAGCGTGACAAGCTCTGCACCGTGGATGGAATCGGCGATCTGCTGGCCGACGGCGGGCGGTGTGGCCGGGTCGAGCGCGCCGACAATCACCAGCACGGGCAGGACGATTGCCGAGATCGCCTCGCGCTGATCCATGTCGCGGATCGCGGCGCAGCAGCCCGCATAGCCGAGCGGTGGCGTGGTCGTGAGCATCGCACTCACGGCCTCCACGGTCTTTCCGTCGCGCTCGCGGAAACCCGGGCTGAACCAGCGTTCCAGCGTCGACTGCACCAGCGGCCCCATGCCATTGGCGCGGACATTGCGGATGCGGCCGTTCCAGAGATCGGGCGGTCCCATCCGGGCGGAGGTGTTGGCCAGCACCACGCGGTGGAGCCGCCTGGGGGCATGGGTTGCGAGCCATTGCCCGACCATTCCGCCCATGGACACGCCGCACCAGTGCACCTTGTCCAGGCCGAAATGGTCCGTGATGCCGATCGCGTCGCCGGCGAGTTCGGCCAGCGAATAGGGCCGGTCTGGCGCCGTCGATTTGCCATGGCCGCGCGAGTCGTAGCGCAGGACGCGGAACTGCTTGGTCCATTCGGGAATCTGCGGATCCCACATGTGCAGATCGGTGCCGAGTGAGTTCGAGAGCATCAGGACAGGTGCGTCCTCAGGCCCGTCGAAGCGGATATTGAAGGGCTCGCCCCGGATGGTCTCGATCGGCATCGTCCTGTCTCTCCCTGGCCTATTGTACCGCGATGTTGCCGTCGCTGCTGATCAGAAGCGTCTTACCTGCAAGCGCCGCTTGCTGCGATGCGGGCAGCCGCAGAGCCGGCGGCGTCGGCCAACCCATCTCACGCGCGACGACGAGGCCGAGCAGCAGGATCGCATCGGGCGCATCCATCAGGATCGCCGCGGGCGCGTTCCCGGCATGGACGAGTTCGAGCAGCACGGCCGAGGCAGAGGACGAACCGATCGTGCCGGGCAGGGCGAGCACAGTGCCAGCGATGTTGCGGTCTCGCTCGGGATGGCGCGCATCGATGATCATGCCCGTGCGCGGATCGACGCCGCCCCAGAAGCTGATTGCTGCGCTGAGCGCCAGGCACTCGCCCTTCACGTCGCCGCCGGGGATCAGGATTTCGCCCTTCAAGACCATGTCCGGGGCTCCCTGACGAGGCGACCGGCGACGGCGCTCTCGACGCATTCGGAGAGCGAGCCGTAGGTCACGGCGTAGCCGGTATTGCCCGGTGCATATTGCGCGAACTTGCCGGAGTTCGTCATCAGCACCGCGCCTTCGATCTCGGGCAGGATCGGCGTCACCACCACGCAGGTATCGACGACGAAGATGACGCCGGCGGCTTCCAGGCGCTTGCGGCGCCCCTGCGCTTCCAGAGGTTGGAGCACGTGGCGACCGGTATTGGCGTAAAGCGGGCGAGAGAGCGTGCGGTCCGCGAGCAGGTTTTCCAGCTCACCCATCTCCTTCAGGGAAAGGTGTGGCGAGCCGATCGCGACTGCGTCGATACGGTCGGTGGTGCCTGCCGTGGAGAGCCGCGCAAGGGTCGCCTGCACCTCCAGATGCGTCAGCACGATGCGCTGTTTCGGGGGGCGGTCCCCGAGTGCCGTGGCGAGATCAGGAGCTTCGGGCGTGACACCGGCGACATGAAACAAGCCGACGCCTCCGGTCGAGGCAGCAGCCGCACCGAGCGCCTTTAGACGGTCCTCGGTCGTACAATCCTGAAGCCCCTCAATGACGACGACCGTGCTCCCGGCAGCGCGTCCAAGAAAGGTGCCGAGCACGGGATAGAACACATCCGACCGGCGCAGCTCCTTCGAGAGCCCTCCGACGTCGAGCAGCAACTCCGCGACACGGTTCTCGGCGCGGTGGAGGCCGTAATCCGGGGCGCGCCCGGCAATCGCGCAGGCGATGTCGAGGAAATCGCCATAGCGGTTGGTGCGCGCGCCCAGCACCGAGTTGCAGAAGACGACGGCATTCGACTCGCCCCAGGCGACGTCGCTGCCCTGTGCGGGGCGGTGTCCGGCCTGGTAGGGCGCACAGGTCCAGCTCGGTTCGCAGCCCATCGCCTCATAGGCGCGCATCATGCGGGCCGCCATATCGCGCTGATGTGCGGCGAGGCGGATCACGGCACAGCCGGCGGGGGCGAGGGAGCCGACATTCAGCGTCGCCCGCACAGCGACCCTGGCGCCGCCCTCGACCAGTTTCTCCGCGAAGAGCGTGCCGGAATCACCGTGGTAGAGCGCGCCGTCGATATGGGCCGAGGCAACGGGTATCAACCTCCGTGCACCCATCAGGCGAGCGGCTTCGGCGACGATACGCAAGGCCATCGCTGAGCCACCGCCTCGCGCGCCGGAGGCAATCGCCCGCTCCTCGTCGGTCAGTTGCAGCATGTCAGTCCATATACTCGCGCTCTTCTTCGTAGAGCGCGAGTATCCGGTCGATGATGCAGTCGCTCGCTCCGCGATAGGTCGCCGGATCGAACAAGATGTCGAGTTCGTTTTCACCAAGGCGGCCGGCGAGCGCCGGATGCTCGGCGAGAATGGACTTGAGATGCCTGCCGCTGGCCACGCAGTCGCGGCTTGCCTCCTCGAGCAGGTGATGCGCCTCGGCCCGGCCGATCGACGCCGCAAGCGCGAGCGAAACCCGCTCGGCCATGACCAGGCCGTGGGTGAGCTCGAGATTCTGCCGCATCCGTTCCGGAAAGACCTGCAGGCCCTCGATCAGCGCCACACTTTGATGGAGTGCCGTACCGGCGATGATGAAGAGTTCGGCAAGCGTGCGCCATTCGGCATGCCAGCCGCCCATGGCGCGCTCGTGCTCCTGCGGCATCGCTGCGAGCATGGTCGAGACCAGCCCCGGAGCGCGCTTCGCTCCGGCGAGGATCAGCGTGCACAGCACCGGGTTGCGCTTGTGCGGCATGGCGGAGGAGCCGCCCTTTCCGGGCGCTTCCGGCTCGGCCAGTTCGCCGATTTCGGTCTGCGCCATCAGCGCCGTGTCCTGGGCGATCTTGCCGAGATGCCCCAGGACGATGCCAAGCGCGGCCGCGATCCGCGCCGGCCGGTGCCGCTCCGTGTGCCAGGGCGTCAGGACTGCGCCGATCGCCGGCATCGTCCTGCAGAAATTCTGGAGCACGGCTTCAGCCTTGTCGCCGAGCGAGGCCAGGGTCCCGGCTGCTCCGCCCAACTGATGCGAAGCCTGGCCGTAGATCATGAAATCGTCATGGAAGCGAACGATCGGCCCAAGCCACTGCGCCACCTTGACGCCGAAGCTGATCGGCACGGCATGCTGGAGGAAGGTGCGCCCGATCATCGGAGTGTTTCGATGGCGCTTCGTCAGTTCGGCGAGGGCGTGGGCGAGACGGGCGGAGCGCCGGAGGATCAGCCGGTAGGCCGTGCGATATTGCTGGGCCTGGCCGGAATCGATCACATCCTGGCTGGTTGCGCCATAATGCACCCATTTGGCCGCTTCCGGATCGACCGCAGCGACCTGGGCGGTCAATTGCTTGACCAGCGGGATTGCGGGGTTGCCTGCAAGAGTCGCGGCCCTGCCGATGGCGCCGATGTCATAAAGCTCGGCCTTGCAGGCCGCCGCGATCACGTCGGCGGCGGCCGCGGGGATGACGTCGGCGGCCGCTTCGGCGCGAGCGAGCGCGGCCTCGAAATCCAGCATGCCTTGCAGAAGTGCCCGGTCTTCGAACAGGCTTGCCATCTCGTGATCGGCGAAGAGCTCGCCATAGAGACCGGGCAGGTCAGTCATGGCGGCTCCGCGTGTTCGGAAATGCGTGGCGCAATGCAGGCTCGCTCCCCTTGTCTAGGCTGGCGCTTTCCGATCAAGGATAGACCAATGGGTCCTTGGATAGACCCGAGGCGCGCTCGCCCGCAATATGGGCCGTTCGGCGCAGCCAAGATGGAGGAGTGACGCCGTGGCGATGACGATGAATGGCGAGGTCACCTTACCCGCCAGCAAGGATGTGGTCTGGGCAAAGCTCAACGATGCCGAGGTGCTGAAGGCCTGCATTCCCGGCTGCGAACAGCTTACCAAGGACGACGATACGCATTTCTCGGCGGTGGTGAAGGTCAAGCTCGGGCCGGTGAAGGCGACCTTCCGCGGCAAGGTCGAGCTTGCCGATCTCGATCCGCCGAATGGCTACCGGATCGCGGGCGAGGGCGAGGGCGGGATCGCCGGATTCGCCAAGGGCGGCGCCAAGGTCGTGCTCAGTGACGCGGAAGCAGGGCAGACATTGCTGAGTTACGAGGTCGAGGCGCAGGTCGGCGGCAAGCTGATGCAGCTTGGATCCCGACTGATCGATTCGGTCTCGAAGAAGCTTGCCGACGAATTCTTTGCGAATTTCGCCAAGGCGGTCAGCGAAGGCTGAGCGCGCCCAAAGCATCGGCCCGAAACGTGGATGCGGTTCTCGGAAAATCCGATGCAAACGCAGGAGGTTAGATCACCGAACCGGATACACTATCCGGTTCGGTGATCTACGAGGCCTTGCGCAGCGACGCGAGAGCCTCGCTGACGGACGCTTCCGCCGCTCCGATCTGGAGCGCGATGTCCGACGCGGCTGTGTTGGCACGCTCGAGCGCTCTTGCCGTCGTGGCAAGTCCGTCATTGACGGCGGTCGCACTGGCGATGGCTTCGTCGGAGCTGTTTGCGACCTCGGCCGCATCGCGGGCGATGCTGGTCGTGACGAAGCTTTGCTGGGCGACGGCATCCGAGATCGCTTCGGAATCGCCCCTGATCTCACCAATCGTCTTGCCGATCGACGCAGAGCGGACGCCGCAGACCTCGGCACTGGCGGCCAGTTCGGCGATCTGCCGGGCAATATCCTGCGTCGCGCTGGCGGTCTGGGTCGCCAGCGATTTCACTTCGGAGGCGACGACCGCGAAGCCTCGGCCAGCCTCCCCGGCGCGTGCGGCCTCGATGGTTGCGTTCAGCGCGAGCAGATTGGTCTGTGCCGCGATATCGGCGATGAGCCCGACTACGGTACCGATGCTGCCGGTGACCTCGCGCAGCCTTGCGACGGCCGAATTCATCGCCTCCGCGTCGTCGACGGCCCGATTGGCAATCGCGAGGCTTTGCCGGGCGCGGTGTCCGATCTCGGCGATATTGGCCGACATCTCTTCTGTGGCGGCAGCCGTCTGGATCGCCTTTTCGCGCACGAGGGCGGAGGCGTGGGCGAGGCTACCGATCTGATTCTTGATGAAGGTGGTGGCTTCGGTCGTCTCGAACGAGGTCGAGACGAACTGGTCGACCGCGCCGCTGATCGTCGTATCGAGCTGACCGATGCGGGACTTCATCAGCGCAGCGGCGTTGTCGAGGGCCTGTCCGCGCCGTTCGGCCTCGCCAGCCTCGATCTGCTGATCGATCGTGATCGCGGTATTGATGTCGTAGGTCAGGATCCGCTCGATGATGTAGAGATCGCGGCCCACCTTCTTCGGCGACAGGACAAGGCGCCAACGGCTGGCGACCGAGATCGCCTGGTACAATGCGAAGGCGATCGAGACCCGCGGGCGTGGACCGACCTTGGCCACGCGCTCCAGCACACATAAGCGCTCGATCGAATTGCAATAGGCTTCGCCGAACTCTCCATCGAACAGCTGCTTGAAATGTGCGGCTTCGGCCGGATAGAGCGTTTCGGCGACGGGCTCCACCGTGCTGCGCAGGGGCGCATGGATCACGAAGGCACGGGCAAAATCCTTGGCAACGAGGCCCTCGATCACACGGTCCACAATGGAGCGATAGCTTCGCAGGCGCTCGCGCTGGGCCTCGTCGAAGCCGATGGCGCGCAGGCGCCGCTGGATTTGATCAGAGATGGTCGACACCGACACGTTCATGATCCCGAGCAAGGCTTCGATAGCGATCAGCAAAGCTGTGATCTCCGGCGTTAACATTCTGCGAATGCAGGCCGTTCTCGCGCGCGTTTTCGTACGCGTGTGTTTGTTGCAGTGCAGCGTTGATGTTTGGCGAAAACAGCACTCAAAGTCCGCAAAATCGCCGCTTCATCTTGTCGCCATCGCGCTTGACCGCGCAAAATCCCGGGTCCACATTCCGTTTCGAGCTGTTCCAAGAAAAAACTGCCTGATGAGGCTAGAGGTTTCGCGAACGGCTCCGGCTCCGGATTTCAGTGGCTGGGAGGGTCACTGGCCGGGCGCCGGACGTAGGGTCCCAGGAGATGTGCTCATGGCCACGGTTTCGTTGACGGTGAACGGCAAGGCCGTCACCGCGAATGTTGATCCTCGCACCCTGCTGGTGCAGCTCCTGCGCGAGAACCTACGACTGACCGGTACGCATGTCGGCTGCGACACCAGCCAGTGCGGTGCCTGTGTGGTCCATCTCGACGGCAAAGCCGTGAAGTCCTGTACGACGCTTGCTCTTTCGGTCGATGGCGCCACGGTGACGACGATCGAAGGGCTCGCCGTGAACGGCGTGCTGCATCCGATGCAGGAGGCATTTCGCGAGCATCACGGCCTGCAATGCGGCTACTGCACTCCAGGCATGATCATGGCTGCGGTCGATATGGTGAGCCGTCGTGGCCATTCGCTCGATGAAGCGACGATCCGTGATGATCTCGATGGCAATATCTGTCGGTGCACGGGCTACCACAACATCGTCAAGGCGATCGCTGCCGGGGCGGAGGCGATGGGCAAGGCGGCGACGCCGACGCGCAAGGCTGCCGAGTGACGCCTTCGGCCGGCGCGCTCCCGCGCAGGCCGGTTCTCAAGCCATGAGGCGTCCGCCAGAGGCGCTGTGCGAGGAGGGAACACCATGTCCGCAACCGGAATCGGCGCCGCTGTCCGCCGCAAGGAAGATCACCGTTTCATCACCGGCCAGGGCCGCTACACCGACGACATCAACAGGCCGGGCCAGACCTACGCCTATTTCCTGCGTTCGCCGCATGCCCATGCCACGCTCAACAGGATCGACGCCAAGGCCGCGGCGACGATGCCGGGCGTGCTTGGGATCTATACAGGCGAGGATCTTGCCGCCGATAAGATCGGTGGGCTGATCTGCGGCTGGATGATCCATAACAAGGACGGTTCGCCGATGCGGGCCGGCCCGCACCCGGCGCTGGCGCAGGGCAAGGTCCGCTATGTCGGCGACCATGTCGCGGTCGTGGTGGCCGAGACGCTGGCGCAGGCCAGGGACGCGGCTGAGGCGATCAACGTCGATTACGGCGTGCTGCCGGCGGTGGTCGACACGGCGAGTGCCGCGAGCTCGAAGACCCAGGTCCATGCCGAGTCTGCCGACAACACGGTCTTTAACTGGCATCTCGGCGACAAGGCTGCGACCGAAAAGGCGTTCAAGGCGGCCAAGCACGTCACGAAGCTCGACCTCGTCAATAACCGCCTGGTGCCGAACCCGATGGAGCCGCGCGCGGCTGTCGGCGATTACGACCAGGGCGAGGGCGCCTTCACGCTCTACACAACGAGCCAGAACCCGCATGTCGCGCGGCTCGTCCTTTCCGCCTTCATCGGCATTGCGCCGGAGAACAAGCTGCGTGTCGTCGCGCCGGATGTCGGCGGCGGCTTCGGCTCCAAGATCTTCATCTATGCCGAGGAGACGGTTTGCGTCTGGGCCGCCAAGAAGGTGGGCCGGCCGGTGAAATGGACCTCGGACCGTACCGAGGCCTTCCTCTCCGACGCGCATGGCCGCGACCATGTCACCCATGCCGAGCTCGCGACCGACGCTGATGGCAAGATGATCGGCATGCGGGTGAAGACGACGGCCAATCTCGGCGCCTACCTTTCGACCTTTTCGTCCTCGGTGCCGACCTATCTCTACGCCCCGTTGCTGTCGGGCCAGTACGATATCCCGGCGATCTATTGCGAGGTCGATGCGGTCTACACCAACACGGCTCCGGTCGATGCCTATCGAGGCGCCGGCCGGCCGGAGGCGACCTTCGTGGTCGAGCGCCTGGTCGAGATTGCGGCGCGCGAACTCGGCAAGGATCCGGCCAAGTTCCGGATGCAGAACTACATCAAGAAGTTCCCGCATCAGACGCCGGTGATCATGATGTACGACACCGGCAACTATGCTGCCTCGATGAAGAAGGCGCTGGAGATCATCGACTACAAGGGGCTCGCCAAGCGAAAGCGCGACTCGGCCCGCAACGGCAAGCTGCGTGGCATCGGCTTCTCCTCCTATATCGAGGCCTGCGGTATCGCACCGTCGGCTGCGGTCGGCTCGCTGGGGGCTGGCGTCGGCCTGTGGGAATCGGCGGAGGTGCGGGTCAACCCCGTTGGGACCGTCGAGGTGCTGACCGGCTCGCACAGCCACGGCCAGGGCCATGAGACGACCTTTGCCCAGCTCGTCAGCGACCGGCTCGGCATCCCGATCGAGAATGTCTCGATCATCCATGGCGACACCGACAAGGTGCAGATGGGCATGGGTACCTACGGCTCCCGTTCGGGCGCGGTCGGCATGTCCGCGATCGCCAAGGCTGTCGACAAGGTCATCGCCAAGGGCAAGAAGGTCGCGGCCTATGTGCTCGAGGCGGACGAGGCCGATATCGATTTCAAGGATGGCAACTTCCGCGTGAAGGGCACGGACAAGACGCTCGATTTCGGCTCCTGTGCGCTGCAGGCCTATGTCGCCCACAAGTTCAACGGGCAGGATCTCGAGCCGGGGCTGAAGGAAGGTGCGTTCTACGATCCGACGAACTTCACCTTCCCGGCCGGCGTCCATATCTGCGAGGTCGAGATCGATCCCGAGACCGGCATCACCAGAATCGAGCGCTGGGCGGCCGTCGACGATTTCGGCATCGTGATCAACCCGATGATCGTCGAGGGCCAGGTCCATGGCGGCATTGCCCAGGGCGTCGGCCAGGCGCTGCTCGAAGGGGCGCGCTACAATCAGGACGGCCAGCTCGTGACTGCGAGCTTCATGGATTACTGCATGCCGCGCGCGGACGATCTGCCGTCCTTCGATGTTGGCATGACGGTGACGCCGTGCCCGTCCAACCCGCTGGGCATCAAGGGCTGCGGCGAGGCGGGCGCGATTGCCTCCCCGCCGGCCGTGATCAACGCCATCACCGATGCGCTCGGCCATGAGGAGGTCACCATGCCGGCAACGCCGCAGGTGGTCTGGCGCGCAGCGCAGAAGAGCATCAAGCGAATGGCCGCCGAGTGATCTGAAAGGACAACACGATGTACGCTTTCACCTATCATCGCCCGGCCACGGCCCGCCAGGCCGCTGGCCTCCTCGCCAAGAAGGAGGATGCCAAGCTGCTGGCCGGCGGGCACACCCTGCTGCCGACCATGAAGCAGCGCCTCGCGTCGCCGACACACCTCGTCGATCTCGGCGGTTGCGCCGATCTCAAGGGCATCGAGCGCAAGGGGCGCAATGTCGTCATCGGTGCGATGACGACCCATGCCGAAGTGGCGGACTCGGCTGTCGTCCGGGAGGCGATCCCAGCGCTGGCCTATCTCGCCTCGCATATTGGCGACCCGCATGTGCGCCATCGTGGCACGATCGGCGGCTCTGTCGCCAATAACGACCCGGCGGCGGATTATCCGGCGGCGCTCATGGCGCTCGGCGCCACCATTGTCACCAACAAACGCAAGCTCACGGCCGAAGAGTTCTTCACCGGCCTCTACGAGACGGCGCTGGAGGAGGGCGAGATCGTTGTCAGGATCTCCTTCCCGCTAGTGTCGAAGGCGGGCTACGCCAAGTTCCGCAACCCGGCTTCCCGCTATGCACTGGTCGGCGTCTTCGTGGCCAAGCGGGGCTCGGAGGTCAGTGTCGCGGTGACGGGAGCCGGCGAAGGCGGCGTTTTCCGCTGGCCGGAGGCCGAGGCCGCCCTGAAGGCCCGGTTCGCTGCGAAATCTCTCGATGGCATCAAGCACACGGCCAAGGGCATCAATGCCGACATGCATGCCGATGCCGAGTATCGGGCCCATCTGATTGGCGTGATGGCACGGGAAGCGGTTGCCAGGGCGACGGGCAAATAGCCGAAGCCGATTGACCTGCGACGGAATCCTCCCCCACACAGGGGAGGATTTTTGCTGATTGGCTGGTTGCGAGCGGAACATGGACAAGATGGTCATCACGGCGCCCGAAGCGCCCGAAGCAGCCGGCGGCTATGCCCAGGCCCTGCTGGTTTCCGGCGCGAGCCGACAGCTCTACATCAGCGGGCAGATTCCGAGCACGCGCGATGGAACGGTGCCGGAGAGCTTTGCCGAGCAATCACGGTTGGTCTGGCGCAATATCGAGGCCCAGTTGCACGCTGCCGGCATGACGCTCGACAACCTCGTCAAGGTCACGACCTTTCTCTCCGATCGCCGCTATGCCGCCGAGAGCCGGCAGTCGCGCAAGGAGATCCTCGGCGACCGGAAGGTTGCGCTCTCCGTCGTCATCGCTGGGATCTTCGACGAGGCTTGGCTTCTCGAGATCGAGGCCATAGCTGCCGCCTGACCGGCTCTGCTCTTTTGTCGCGAGAAGCCCTTGAAAACTCCCGGTTCCATCGACGCCACGCTTTCTCTCCTGCAATCGCAGGGCTATGTCGCCGATCGGGCGCTGGCGACTGTGCTCTATCTGGCTCTGCGCATGAAGCGACCGCTCCTGCTGGAGGGCGAGGCCGGCACGGGGAAGACCGAGATTGCCAAGGTGCTGGCGGCCGCGCTCGGGCGGCGCCTGATCCGGCTGCAATGCTATGAGGGGCTCGATCTCGCCTCCGCAGTCTATGAGTGGAACTATGCGGGCCAGATGATGGCGATCCGTCTCGCGGAGGCGGGTGGCGCTGCGGGGGATCGTGCCCGACTCGAATCCGACATCTTCTCGGAGCGCTATCTGGTCAAGCGCCCGCTCTTACAGGCGCTGGAGCCGCAGGAGGGCGGGGCGCCAATCCTGCTGATCGACGAACTCGACCGCACCGACGAGGCCTTCGAGGCCTTCCTGCTCGAGGTGCTGGCCGACGCGCAGGTGACGATTCCCGAGCTTGGCACGATCAAGGCGGCGGAGCCGCCGATCGTGATCCTGACCTCGAACCGTACACGCGAGATCCACGACGCGTTGAAGCGCCGTTGCCTCTACCACTGGGTCGGCTACCCCGACACGGCTCGCGAGCTTGCCATCCTGAAAGCGCGCGCACCGGAGGCCCCGGCCAAGCTGGCAAAGCAGGTCGTCGCCTTCGTGCAGGCGATCCGCAAGGAGGAGCTGTTCAAGGCGCCGGGCGTCGCGGAGACACTCGATTGGGCAAGTGCGCTGGTCGAACTCGACGCAGTCGCGCTTGACCCCGCGATCGTCTCGGACACGCTGGGGGCGCTGCTCAAGTACCAGGACGACATCCAGGCGATGCAGGGCTCGAAGGTGAAGGAACTGCTGGACCAGGTGAAGGCCGACGTGCGGGGATAGGCGCGCCTGCCGTGAGGACAGGCCTTGTGTACCGACCCAGGTCTTTCCTCTCATTCGCGTCGCAGCAGGTGGATGCGCGGGACCGGCCCGCGCATGATGGAGCAAGCGATGAACGACGACATCAAGGCGATCGAAGCMGCTACCTGGACTTATCTCGACGGGCTCTATGAGGGCGATGTCGGCAAGCTGAGCCAGATCTTTCATCCGACAAGCGCACTGACCCAATCGCTCCACGGCGAACTGAAGATCGTGCCGCGCGCCGAGTGGTTCGAGGCCGTGCGCAATCGCCAGTCTCCGAAGGCTGCTGGGATGGAGCGCAGCGACCATATCCTGACCATCGATCTCGTGGGCCCGGCCCTGGCTCTGGTGAAGCTAAAATGCCAGATGCCGCCGCGCTATTTCACGGATCTGCTCTCCTTCGTAAAAGTCGACGGCAAATGGGTCATTGCGCAGAAGGTCTTCATGACCGAGACCGCTGCGTGATCGCGCGGCAAGCCCTGGCCGGCGATCCGCGTCTACCATGACGGTGAGAACCTCGTGACCGGCAAGCTGCCTGAGAACATCGTCTATTTCGCGCGGGCGCTGCGCATCGCCGGTGTGCCCGTTGGTGCGGGGGCGGTGGTCGAGGCCGTCGAGGCGCTGGCGGATGGTGCGCTCGGTGCACGCGACGACGTTTACTGGGCGCTGCATGCGATCTTCGTGAAGCGGCACGAGGACAGCGTGATCTACGACCAGGCCTTTCGTCTGTTCTGGCGGCGGCGCAATCTGATCGAGAAGATCATGGCGCAAATGTCCCCCGTCTCTCCGGGGGCGGATAGTCAGCCGGAGAAGGCGGAAGCGGGTGCGTTGCGGGTCGCTGAAGCATTTGCTCCGCCGCGAGACGAGCATGACGAACCCCCGGTCGAACTGACCGAGCTTTCGGCGCGCCTGACCGTCTCCGATCGCGAAATGCTGAAGTCACGCGACTTCGCCCAGATGAGTGCGGCGGAGATCGCCAAGGCCAAGCAGCTGATGTCCGAGCTGCGCCTGCCGCGGGATACCGTGCCGACGCGGCGTTTCCAGGCATCGCATGTCGGCGCGCGCATCGACCCACGCCGCACCTTCCGGCGTTCGCTCAGGGGGGGAGGCGGCTCGATCGACCTCGCATTTCGCGAGCGCGCCGAGATCCATCCCCCGGTGGTCGCGCTCGTCGATATCTCGGGCTCGATGGCAGAGTATTCGCGCATCTTTCTGCATTTCCTGCACGCGATCACGGAGAAGCGCCGCCGGGTGCATTCCTTCGTCTTCGGCACGCGCTTGACCAATGTCACGCGGGGCCTGAGGGCGCGGGACCCTGACGAGGCGCTGGCCCTTGCCGGCAGGGCAGCGCCGGACTGGGAAGGTGGCACCCGCATTGCCGATGCCCTGCACAGCTTCAATCGCGTCTGGTCGCGGCGCGTGCTTTCGGGCGGGGCGATCGTGCTGCTTTTCACCGACGGGCTGGAGCGACATCTCGATGGCGAGCTCGCCTTCGAGATGGACCGGCTGCACCGCTCCTGCCGCCAGCTCGTCTGGCTCAATCCGCTGCTGCGCTTCGATGCCTTTCAGGCGCGGGCCAGCGGCATCCGGGCGATGCTGCCGCATGTCGATTCGTTCAGGCCGATTCACAACCTCGCGGCGATGGCTGATCTCTGCGCCGCACTCTCGCCGGACGCAGACCGGAGAAGTGATCCACGCCTGTGGTTGAAGAAGGCGGGCTAGGCGGGTCTGCTGAAGCGGCCATGCTGTAGGAAGTGCCGCGTCTGCTCGATCGCCTCGCGGTTGCGCATGATCAGTGGATGTGTCGCGTGCAGCGTGATGTGATCGCTCATCCCGGTGGCGCGGGTGCGCACAACCGAGACCCGGCCGTCATTTGGCCGCGGCAATAGCAGGGACGAGAGTGGATAGAACGAGCGGTGGCCAGCGATCACGCCGAGCGGATAGTCGACTGGGCCGAGGATGCGGAGCAACTGCTCCGGCCTTGCCGTAACCAGCTCCGCGCCGGCCGGACCGAAGAACGCGCGATAGAGCGGGTTTCCCTTCAGCAGATCGGCGATCTCGCTGCCTCGTTGGGGGGCGCCAGCATCACGACATGGCCGAGCCGCTCTGGGCGGTGGCGGGTGATATAGGAGCGCGCCACTAGCCCTCCCATCGAATGAGTGACGAAATGCAGTCGGCCGTCGAGCCCGCCGCTGAAGCGCGCGATCGGCTCATGCAGTTGCGAGGCAATGTCGTCGAGGCCGTTGCTGCGCGCGGGATAGTCGAGGTTCAGGGTCCCGTAGCCATCGGCCTTCAGAATGCGTTCGAGCCCCGAGAGCGATCCGGAGCGCCGCGCAATGCCGTGCAGTAGAACGATGCCGTCCATGGGCCGCCATGCCTTACTGCGCGCTGGATAGAGGGATCGTTACCGTAGGTCGAGGAGGGGCACGTGTTTTCGCCATCCGGATGCCCGCCGCATGCTCGAAACCTGCGGCGACTATGCTTAAGTAGGCGGGGCTCGCGGCCCGCTCGCGCGTATGATGCGGTGCGTCTAAACTGCGCTCCGGCGCCGCGGGCCGAACAGGGACCGATAGCCATGATCAGTACCGACACCGATATTCTCGCCACGGCCGAGAGTTGGGCCAAGGCCGGGCGCGGCGTGGCGCTTGCCACTGTGATCGAGACCTGGGGCTCCGCCCCCCGCCCGGTGGGCTCGCATCTTGTCATCGATCAAGAGGGTAATTTCCTCGGCTCGGTCTCCGGAGGCTGCGTCGAGGGCGCCGTGGTGGAAGAGGCTGCCGACGTCATCGCCGATGGACAGGCGCGCACGCTTGAATTCGGCGTCGCGGACGAGACGGCCTGGAAGGTCGGTCTCTCCTGCGGCGGTCGCATTCGGGTCTATGTCGAGAAGGTGCACTGATGGCTTCCTGGGAAACACTTGCCGCCTTCGCGGTGTTGACGATCGCTGTCGCTTATTTCCCCGGCCCGGCTCTGCTTTACACGGCGGCGCAGACGATTACTCATGGCCGCCGCGCTGGCTTCATGGCGATGCTGGGCATCCATCTCGGCTGCTACCTGCATGTCATCGCAGCTGCCTTCGGCCTCTCGGCCGTGTTCAAGCATGTGCCGGAACTCTATGTCGCGGTGAAGCTCGCCGGCGCGCTCTATCTGGTCTGGCTCGGCATCGGCATGATCCGCTCCAGGCTCGGCGGAACGGATGTCGATGTCTCGCCGCCCAAGACCGTGAAACGGGCGTTGCTCGATTCCTTCATCGTCGAGGTGCTGAACCCCAAGGTGGCGCTGTTCTTCATCGCGTTGTTGCCGCAGTTCGTTAACCCCGCGGCGTCCCTGCCGGTCTGGGCGCAGTTCCTGATCCTCGGCACGATCGTGAATTTCGCCTTTTCCTCGGCCGATTTCGTGACGGTGCTGGGAGCATCGGCGGTCGTCAAGACGATGAAGAAGACCAAGTCCGGATTTGCCTTCGGCCGCTGGCTCGGTGGTTCTCTGATGATCGGCCTTGGCGTCAAGCTTGCGACCGACAGGGGCTGAGGCATGGATCTTTCGCTGCTCTCCGCGCTCAATGTCGAGCGCGCCGCCCGCCGTGCCGCAGTGCTGGTCACTGATATCGGCAGCGGTGCTCAACGGCTGGTAGGGGAGGCCGATCTCGCGACCGATCCGCTGGCTGGCCTGCTCGACAAGCAATTGCGTACCGGCAAGAGCGGTACGGTCGAGACGGAGGGGACACGTTACTTCCTGACCGTGCAGGTGCCTCCGCCGCGCGTCGTGGTCACCGGTGCGGTGCATATCTCGCAGGCGATGGCGCCGATGGCGAAGTTGCTGGATCTCGATGTCGCCATCATCGATCCGCGGACCGCCTTTGCTACGCCCGAACGCTTTCCCGACGTGACGCTGCTGCCGGAGTGGCCGGATGAAGCGATCAAGCAGCTCGGCCTCGATAGCTATACCGCCTTCGTCGCCCTGACCCACGATCCGAAAATCGACGATCCCGGGCTGGAGGCGGCCTTGCGCTCGGACTGCTTCTATATCGGGGCGCTGGGCAGCCGGAAGACGCATGGCAGGCGCATCGAGCGCCTGACGGCGGCTGGCTTCGATGAGGCGACGCTGGCCCGCATCCATGCGCCGATCGGCCTGGACATCGGCGCGGTCTCTCCATCAGAGATCGCGCTCGCCATTCTCGGTGAGATCGTGATGACACTGCGTGGCCCGCGCAGGGCACTCTCATGAAATTCGGCCCGGTCGCTATCGCCGATGCCGTCGGCTCCGTTACGGCGCATTCGGTGCGGGCAGGCGAGGTCATCGTCCGCAAGGGGGCGACGATCACGGAGGATGATGCGCGCCGCCTGGCGGGAGCTGGCGTCACCGAACTGGTCGCAGTCCAGCTCGAAGCCGGCGACGTCGACGAGAATGTGGCTGCCGAACGTCTTGCCCGGGCGCTCGCCGGGCGCGGCGTGGTGACCGAGGCTCCCTTTACCGGCAGGGTCAATCTCTTTGCCGCGACTGCGGGTGTTCTGATGCTCGACGTGCCGGCGCTCGACGCCTTCAACACGATCGACGAGGCCATCACCGTCGCGACGCTGCCAGCCCTCAGAGCGGTCGTTGCGGGCGAAATGGTCGCCACCGTGAAGATCATTCCCTATGGCGTCCCGAGTCAGCGCGTCGACGACGCGATCGGGCGGATCGGAGCGATCCGGCCGATCGCGGTCACCGAATACCACCTCAAATCGGTGGCCGTGGTTTCGACATTACTGCCCGGTCTCAAGCCTTCGGTGGTCGACAAGACGCTGCGGGTAATGGCGGAGCGTCTTGCTCCGGCAGGTGCAAGGGTCGAATCGGACGAGCGTGTGCCGCATCAATCGGGGCCGCTCGCGGAATCCATCCGCAGGGCGGTGGCGGGACCTGCCGATATCGTCGTCGTCTTCGGTGCCTCGGCGATCACCGATCGCCGCGACGTGATCCCGCTGGCTCTGCAAGAGGCAGGCGGCCGCATCGAACATCTCGGCATGCCGGTCGACCCCGGCAACCTGCTGCTGCTCGGTGATCTTGACGGCAAGCTGGTGATCGGCGCGCCGGGCTGCGCCCGTTCGCCCAAGGAGAATGGGTTCGACTGGGTGCTGCAGCGCGCGCTAGCCGGTGTTCCCGTGACCCGTGCGGACATTCAGAAGATGGGGGTCGGCGGCCTGCTGATGGAGATCGTCACGCGGCCGCAGCCGCGTGCACCTGGCCATCAGGCTGTGGCACCCGTTGCCGGGCTTGTGCTCGCGGCCGGGCGCTCGACCCGGATGGGGGAATGCAACAAGCTGCTGCAGACGGTACGTGGCGAGCCTCTCGTTCGTCATGCCGTGAAGGCGCAGCTCGCCTCCCGCGCTGCGCCCGTATTGGTGGTCACCGGGCATCAGGCGGCCGAGGTCAGGGCGGCGCTCGCGGGGCTCGATGTCGCATTTGTGGACAACCCCGATTTCGCGGCCGGCCTATCCAGCTCGGTCCGCGCCGGCCTCAGAGCCTTGCCGGACGATGTCCCGGGTGCGGTGGTCTCGCTCGGCGATATGCCGAACGTGACCCCGCAGGTGATCAATCGGCTGGCCGAGGCCTTCGCCGACCGGCCCGACGCTCTCGCCGTGGTGCCAACCCTGTTCGGTCAGCGCGGCAACCCGGCGCTGTTGTCGCGTGCGCTTTTCCCGGCGGTGGAGCGCCTCTCGGGCGACCAGGGGGCTCGCCGCCTGCTGGACGCCGCCGGAGAGTCGGTCGTGGAGGTGCCGCTCGACGATCCCGCGATTGCGATCGATGTCGATACGCCTGAGGCCCTGAAGGCACTGACGGGATAGAGCCCTGGTAGACCTGACATTGCCCGCGGGCTGTACGCTGTAACCTAGATACGCGCAGCCACGCGGGGGGGCCCGCTCGCGCCGCGGCGACCAACGATGGTCGCGGATGCAGGCGATGTGCTGTCGCTTTGGCATTGGTTTTGCAGGCTTTTGTTAACCAGGCAGGCGCAGCCTCAAGAAATCGGCTACACTTTCATCGCATCGCGACGAGGGAGGGGGCGATGGTATCAGAGGACTTCATAAAGCAGCTCAAGGGCTACGGACTGACCACGGCGACGATCCTCTATCGCATGCCGGATCATCCCAGTGTGCTGCAGACTTTCATCTGGCAGCATTATGATGTGGCGCCGCGCTTTCCGGTGCTCCGCGATTTCCTCGACTTCTGGCGTCGTGAACTCGATGGACCGCTGCATTCAGTGGTCGTTGCGCATTCGCGTCTGCTCAGGCCGGCTGAGATCGTAAACGTCAACGGCGTGCTGACGCTGCATTGAGCGTCTGCGCCAAGGGCGCTTGTTGGGCAAAGGGCGAGCGTGCTAGGTCGCAGCTCCCCAATGGCAGACCATCACGCTTGTCATCGCCCTTGCGCACATCCGGACTGCTGACGGCTCTCGCGACCTTACCCGGTGAGCGTATTCCCGTCGGAACCATCGTCGCAGCTCTGAAGGATCGGACCTACGCACTGCTCGTGGTCCTGCTCGGGCTGCCGAACTGCCTGCCTATGCCGCCGCCCATTCCGCTGGTCTGCGGGCTCGTGCTTGCCTTCGTGGCGGCGCAGATGCTGGCCGGGCGCGCCATGCCGTGGTTGCCCGAGGGGCTGCTCGACAAGACCATCGGCAAACCGGAACTGGCGAAGGCCGTGTCGCGCGCGTTGCCTCCACTGGTCCGGCTGGAACGGATTTCGCGGCCGCGCCTGACGATGCTGGGAGGGACGGTCGCGATCCCGATCCTTGGCCTGCTGATCTTGATCCTCGCGCTTGGCCTCGTGGTGTCGGCACCGTTCATCGGACAGATCCCGCTCGGTCTTGCCGTGTGCCTGGTGGGGCTGGGGCTGGTCGAGCGCGACGGGCTGTTCATCATCGCGGGGACGCTGGTCGGTATTGGCGGCCTTGTCCTGAGCGCCGGATTTGCCTACGCGATCGTCAGCGGAATCTCCGAACTGATCTGACGATCGGCCCGGTCAGGCGGCAACGAGACTGGCGGCGAATGGCATGTCGAGGGCGCGCAGCCGCTCGATCTCCTCAGGCGGAACTGCCTTGGAGAACAGGAAGCCCTGCAGTTCGTGGCAACCGATCGCCTGCAGGAAGCGGTGCTGCTCGGGCGTCTCGACGCCCTCGGCGCAGACCCGCAGGCCGAGAGCCCGGCCGAGATGCACGATCGAGTGGACAAGGATCGCGGATTCGCCAGTCGTCTCCATATATTCCAGGAAGGACCGGTCGATCTTGATCTTGTCGAAGGCGAAGCGCCGCAAGTAGATCAGGCTGGAATAGCCGATCCCGAAATCGTCGAGCGCGAGGCCGACACCATAGGCGCGCAGATCCATCAGCGCGGCCTCGGCGGCGTCGGCGTCTTCGACGACGACGCCTTCAGTCAGCTCCAGCTCGAGACGGCTCGGATCGAAACCGGTTTCCTCGATGATCCGGATGGTATTCTGGACGAAATCCTTGTGTCGGAACTGCACCGGCGAGACGTTCACGGCAAGCCGCAACTCCGGCCAGTGCTTTGCCTCGAGGCAGGCGCGGCGCAGCACCCATTCGCTCAGCGGCACGATCAGCCCGCGCTCCTCCGCGATGGCGACGAACTCCGAGGGGGGAACCATGCCATGGAGCGGATGTGGCCACCGCACGAGGGCCTCGACACCGGTGATGACGGTTCCGTCGACGGAGACCTGGGGCTGGAAGTGCAGCTGCAGCTCGTCTCTTGCTATCGCCTTGCGCAGGTCTTCTTCGACCACGCGCTTCATCTGGAGCGCGCGGTTCATGCGCGGCTCGAAGAAGGAGTAGCGGTTCCGGCCCTCGTTCTTGGATTGGTAGAGCGCCGTATCGGCCAGTCTGAGCAGCGTCTCGCGGTCGTGCCCGTCCTGGGGAGCGAGCGCAATGCCGATCGAGCAACCGATCACGGTGTCGATGCCCATCAGGTTGAAGGGGCGCGTCAGCGCTTCGAGAATGCGCTCTCCCAGTGCAGCGCTGCCGCTGGCATCGTGCAGGTTGGTCTGGATGATGCCGAACTCGTCGCCGCCAATGCGAGCGACGGTATCGCCGGTCCGCATGACGCCTGCGAGTCGTTCGGCGACCTGCCGGATCAGCTCGTCGCCGGCCTTGTGGCCATAGGTATCGTTGACGGATTTGAAGCGATCGAGATCAAGCAGGAGTACGGACAGCCCGGTCTTGGTCCGGCTGATCTGAGCCAGCTCCTGGTCGAGCCTGAGATCGAAGGTCCGACGGTTGGGCAGCAGCGACAGTTCGTCCTGTGCGGCAAGGCGCTGGATCTGCACTTCGCGCAGCCGGATTTCATTGGCCGCTCCGCGCAGACGGCGGATCGCATAGAGCAGGATGCCGGCAAAGATCAGCCCGGCTGCCGCCAGCGCCCAGATGAACTGCCGGATCATGGCATCCCCGGGGCGCTCCGGTGTCCAGGTCAACCAGGCCCTGGTGACGCCGTCGGGGGCGGCGAGGTCGCGGCGCACCAAGGGATTGGCTGGCATCGTCCGGGTGATGCGCAGGCCGTTGATGCGATAGCGCGTGGCCATCTCGTCGAAGATCGTGCTCGTCACGCGCCGATAGCCGATAAGGTTGACCGGCGCGTCCGCCTTCAGAAGGTGGAGATTGAGAAGCTGCTCGAGATCGGCGGTCAAAATGGCCAGGACTTCGTGGCCATCATAGATCAGGCTCGAACGAAAGCCTGGCATGAACCCTGCGCGGGTGGCTGCATTGTCGTTCGCTGGCTTTTGTGACGGGCTCGGGAGTGTGGGGTCAAAGAGACGCAGGCCCTCGTAGCCCGCCTGATAGGCTTCGACGTTGTTCTCGACGCCTGCCAGGACGCGGCCGCTCCTGGTGACGAGATAGACGCCGTCAAATTCCTCAAAGCGCTGGCTCAGCTTCGTGAAGGCCCACCTCAGTGTTGCCGCCGGAATGGCCGGGTGGAAGGCCGCCTGAAGCGTGCCGGTAGACGCCAGGCTTTCCAGCCGTAGGCGCCGCAGCCGAAGCTGGTTCTCCATCGCGGCCTCGATCCGGTCGCGCTGACGGGTTGCTTCGACGGTATTCGCGTTATGCGCAATCGTCAGGACGACGGTGATCGCTGCAGCCATGACCAGCAAAAAGGCACAGGCGAGCGTCGTCACGGTGCTGGTGAGCATCCGCGCCGAGGAGTCCGCGTTGGTCGTCTTCGCGACAAAGGGCGAATGCATCAAGGGTCTCAGAACCGTCGGAACCTGCACCTTTGCAGCCGATTCTTGATATCCGGTTGCTAAACGGGCAGGCAGACATCAAATTTCAACCTCCGGATGGTCCGTAAGGAGGTCGCGGGATCGCCTGATGCGCCGCGCGCAGTGCCGCGGACCAACGCTCGCGCAGGTCGTGGAAATAGGGTTCCCCCGCCTCGATACGCCGATTGAGCTCGGGCTCTTCGCCATCTCGCCGCATTACGATCAGGTCAATCGGCAGGCCAACTCCGAGATTCGAACGCATCGTCGAATCCATCGAGATCAGACCAACCTTCAGTGCGTCGTAGAGATGGGTCTTGAAGGTCACGGCGCGGTCCAGAATCGGCTTGCCATATTTGTGCTCGCCGATCTGGAGGAAGGGCGCGTCCATGCCGCATTCGATGAAGTTTCCCGCGCCGTAGACCATGAAGAGCCGCATGGGCTGGCCCATGATCTGGCCTCCAAAGAGGAGAGAGATATCGAATTTCAGCCCGGCCTCCGCCAGGGCCGGACCGTCCATCTCCCTGACGGTGCGGACGGCGCGGCCGACGAGCTGCGCTGCCCTAAACATCGAGCCAACGCTCTGGAGCGTATCGAGTTCTCCGGTCTCGGGATTGAGAAGTCCTTCATGGAGCAGGCTCACCACCGATTGGGTGACGGAGAGATTGCCTGCCGTCGCCAGCGCGAAGCTGCGTTCGCCCGGCCAGGAAAAGACATGCAGCTTGCGGAAGGTCGAGATGTCGTCGAGCCCGGCATTGGTGCGGGTGTCGGCGATCATCACGAGCCCGTCCTGCACGAGAAGTCCGGCACAATAGGTCACGGGGTCGGTTCCTTCAGCTTGCCGGTCCAGGCGCGTTCATGCGCGCCGGGAAATCTTGATCGGGCCGCCCTGGCTGCTGTGGCGGTCGCAATCGCGTAGCCTATTGATTGGCGAGCTGTGCGTTCGCAGCGCGGGCGCTGACCAGCACGGCGAGGTTTTCGCCGCTGCCGCCCTTGCGCGCACCGCGGACAGGCGCCGCATCGGCGAAATCGAGGCCGGCTGCGATGCGGACATGAGTGTCGATCGGGCACAAGCCGTTGGCGCAATCGAATCCGATCCAGCCATAATCTTCGAGATAGACCTCGGCCCAGGCATGCGCCCCTTCCGCCTCGGGCAGGGCATCGGATTGCGCGACATAGCCGGAGACGTAGCGGGCAGGGACTCCGAGCTGGCGCGCGCAGGTCATGAAAACGTGTGTGAGATCCTGCGGGATGCCGCCGCGGGCCGCGAAGGCGGCTGCAGCCCCTACGCCGGTACGCTGGCCGGAACGGTCGCAGGCAAGCAAGTCGTGCAGCGCTTCTGTCAACGCGTGCATCTTGGCGAGCGGTGTCGAGTCGGCGCGCGTTGCCGCCACGGCGAAGTCGCGCAAGGCGTCGTCGGGCGTCGTCAGCAAGGTATCGCGCCGGAACACTTCGGGCGGCACGCGCTCGATCGTTCCGCGAATGACACCGGCCAGATCCAGAGTCTCGATGACGCCGCCGACATGAATCGCGAGATCGGAGATCGGGCCATCGGCCGAGAAGGTATGGACGATGTTGCCATGCGCATCCTGGCCCGCGCGCAGATTTCCGTCGACGGTCGGCTCGATGCGCCAGGACATCACATGCTGGCCGTCATGATCGCGCGGGGTCAGCCGCAGAATCTGCGTCAGCTGGCGTACGGGCTCGTCATAGGCATAGGTAATCGAGTGGGAAATCCTGATCCGCATGGGCGATCGCTGTCTCGACGGGCGCGTTGGTTTCCGGTCCATATCTAGTGTTCTGCGGGCGGGCAGGCGAGCCCGCCGCGTTCTTTATTGCAGATACTGCTCCGAGATCGTGAGGCCGAGGCGGCCGTTCTCGCTGATGAAATCCTCGATGAATTCGTGCAGCCCGTGCTGGAAGACGGAGTCGATGCGCGCGTTCGAAAGGCTTGCCAGCGTCTTGCGAGCCTGGCGCTGAGCCGGGCCGTGCCGGCCATAGGCATCGCCGAGAGCGTCGAGGAAGCGTGAGATGTTCTCGTAGCAGGCGGCGAGCGAGCGCGGCATCCGGCGGTTGAGGATCAGCAGATCGGCGATCAGCTGCGGCTTCACGGCCTCGCGATAAACCCAGTGATAGGCAGTCAGTGCCGAGACCTCGCGCAGCACCGTGGTCCATTGGAAATAGTCGAGCGAGCCGCCGACCTGTTCGCTCTCGGGCAGCAGCACATGGTATTTCACGTCGAGGATGCGGGCGGTGTTGTCGGCGCGCTCGATATAGACGCCGAGCCGCGAGAACCAGTAGCTGTCGTCGCGCAGCATGGTCCGGTAGGCCGAGCCGTCGAAGACCAGTGAGACGTTCTTCACCCAGTCGAGGAACCGGGCGAACTCCTCGCGGTCCATGCGCTTCTTCTCGAACCGTTGCAGTTCCAGCCAGGCGCTGTTCAGCGCGTCCCACATTTCCGAGGTGAGCGCGGTGCGTACCGCACGAGCATTCGAGCGGGCCAGCGCGAAGCAATTGCGAATCGAGGACAGGTTATCCGGGTTGAAGGTGAGGAAATCGCAGACATTGCGCTCATTCGCCTCGCCATAGGCCTTGGCGAAGGTCTCTTCGCAACCGGCGGTCGCGACCGCACTGTGCCATTCGGTCCCGGCGCCACCATAGGACGAGGGCAGGTTGGTGAGCCGCATCGTCGCATCGAGGATGCGGGCGAGATATTCGGCGCGCTCGACGTAGCGGGAGACCCAGTAGAGGCTGTCGGCGGTGCGGGAGAGCATGGTCAGATCCGGCCTTTTCGCAATGCGCGGGGCTGCGTCCTGGAAGCGGGAATGCGGAAATGCGCTGTTGCCATCATGCATCGAGCACCCAGGTGTCCTTTGTTCCGCCGCCCTGGCTGGAATTGACCACGAGCGAGCCTTCCTTCAGCGCAACGCGGGTGAGGCCGCCGGGCACGCAGGAAATGCCGTTGGCGCCGGAGAGCACATAGGGCCGCAGGTCGACATGCCGCGGTGCGACGCCGGAGGCGACGAAGGTCGGGCAGGTGGAGAGCGCCAGCGTCGGCTGGGCGATGAAGCCTTCCGGCTGGGCCTTCAGCTTCTTGCGGAATGTTTCGATCTGGGCCTTGTTGGCATGGGGGCCGACAAGCATGCCATAGCCGCCGGAGCCGTTGACCTCCTTGACGACGAGCTTGTCGAGATTGTCGAGCACATAAGCATTGGCCTCCGGCTCGCGGCAGCGGAAGGTCGGGACGTTCTTCAGGATCGGCTCCTCGCCGGTGAAGAACTTCACGATCTCCGGCATGTAGCTGTAGACCGCCTTGTCGTCGGCGACGCCGGTGCCGACCGCATTGGCGAGCGTAACATTTCCCGCCTTGTAGGCGCCGATGATGCCCGGCACGCCAAGCACCGAATCCCCGCGGAAGACCAGCGGGTCGATGAAGTCGTCGTCGATGCGGCGGTAGATCACATCGACGCGCTTCGGCCCCTGCGTCGTGCGCATATAGACGACATCGTCCTTGACCAGCAGGTCCGAGCCCTCGACCAACTCGACGCCGAGCTTGTCGGCGAGGAAGGAGTGCTCGTAGAAGGCCGAATTATACTGTCCGGGCGTGAGCAGGCAGATCGTCGGATCTGACGAGGCGCGGCGCGGCGCGACCGAGCGCAGGGTCGCGAGCAACTGGTCGGGATAGTTGTCGACCGGTGCGACGCGGTGCATCGCGAAGAGCTCCGGGAAGAGCCGGAGCATCACCTCGCGATTCTCCATCATGTAGGAGACCCCGGAGGGGGTGCGGGCATTGTCTTCGAGCACATAGAATGTGTCGGCGTCGACGCGCACGATGTCGATGCCGGCGATATGGCAGTAAATGCCGTGCGGCACCTGGAAGTCGACCATCTCCAACTGGTAGCAGGCGTTGCGGTAGACCAGGTCCGGCGGAATGATCCCGGCCTTCAGGCATTCCTTCGGCCCGTAGACGTCGGCGAGGAACATGTTCAGAGCGGTGACGCGCTGGCGCAGGCCTTTCTCGAGCTTGGCCCATTCCGGCTTGGTCAGGACGCGCGGGATGATGTCGAACGGGATCAGCCGTTCGGTGGATTCTTCGTCGCCATAGACGGCAAAGGTAATGCCGATGCGCCGGAAGAAGAGTTCAGCCTGGCTGCGTCGCAGAGCCAGCATTTCGGGTGGGGCTTCCTTCAACCAACGATCAAGCGCTGCGTAGGCGGGCCGCAATTCGGCACCGATACCGGTCATTTCGTCGAAGGCGACCATGTCAGGCGTCTTTCCCCATTTTGACCAGCCTATGCGCATTCGTGACGGTTCGGAAAGGGGGCGCTTGATCACGGATAAATCGAGCCCTGCCCAATCCTTGGGCAGCATTCGGGCCGATTGCAACGTGGCCGAGGTGCAGGCGGGCCTGGGCGCATTGGGCCTGGTGCGGGATGGTGCGGTTTACGATGCGTCCTCGCCTGAAGATGCGCTGCTCGACTTACCGATCAGCCGGACGATCAGCGCGGCCAGCAATTCGGTCGCTCTTGCCTCATTGGCCTCGCCGCGCAGCACCTCGCCTGACACGGATTCGGCAGCTCCTAGGATCGCGACACAGCGTAGGTGCAGGTCCTCTGCGGGGAGCTGGCCGGCATAGGGAGCCAGTGCCTCGCGATAGAGTGAGATATAGCCGTCGACGAGCTCCCGCTGGACGGCCTCCATCGCTTCCGTGCCCTTGAGGGCGGCTGAAAGCGAGTGCCATTCCGGGCCGATCGACGTTGCGCAGGAGAGATAGGATTCGGCGACCGCGCGTGCGACCTTGTCGAGGCGCGGCTCCAGTTGGTCGAGGGCCTCCGCCAGTGCTCCGCCCTGTTGTTCGTCGATCCGGCAATAGAGCGCGATCATCAATGCCTCGCGCGAGCCGAAATGATCATAGGCCACCGGCTTGCTGACGCCGGCCCGTTCGGCGACGCGCCCGAGCGTCAGCGCGTCTGCGCCGTCTTCGCCCACCATCGTCATGGCGCAATCGAGCAACTGCTCGCGGCGCTCCACCCTGGGCAGCTTCTTCGCAGATCCCGTCGACATCGGCGTCTCCGCTTCTCCCCTTGCAGCGCAGTTGACAATGCTTCTATGCAATCCTACTAAAGGTAACTTACTTTTAGTAGGCGATCAATAGACCGATCGCGGCTTGGCGCTCCAGGAGATTTGTCCATGTCCACCCCCCAACGCCCCGTCCTGATCATTGGTGGATCGGGCGTCGTAGGCGGCCAGGCGGCCGCAGCGCTGCGCCGCTTGCAATTCGACCTTCCGATCGCCATCGGCGGGCGCGATCTCGCCAAGGCGCAGGTGGTTGCTCAGAAGGTCGGGGGCGCGATTGCGACGCGGGTCGATCTTGACCGCCGGGACCTCGGCCAGCCGGAGGGAGCGCAGTACAGCGCCATAGTCGTCTTCGTGAAGGACGATGGCCTGAACTCGATGCGCTACGCGCAGGATCACGGTATCCCCTATATCAGCGTATCGAGCGGCACCTTCGAGATCGGTCCGGAGGTCGCGCAGTTCATTCACGCGGCAACGAAGGCCCCGGTGCTTCTCGCAAGCCAGTGGCTGGCCGGTGCTGCGGTGTTTCCGGCCCTGGTCATTGCCAAGGATTTCCGCACGATCGATTCCATTGCGATCGGCGCACTGCTCGACGAGCAGGATATGGGTGGCCCGGCGGCCTTGACGGACTACAACCGCATCACGGGAGCGGCACCGGCCGCGCTGACGCTGACGGGCGGCAAGTTCAGCTGGGTCAATGGTGAGGATGCCAAGGCGCGCTATCGTAGCGTCGATGGTGTCGAGCTCGACGCAACCGCCTATTCTCCACTCGATATCGTCAGCCTCGCCGCGGTGACCGATGCCAGATCGGTGCGGCTCGACCTTGCCTTCTCCGAATCCGCCAGCCGCCGCCGTGGCGAGCCCTTCTCGACCGAAATCACGATCGCGATCGACGGCGTGCTGAGGAATGGCGAGCGCAGCACGATGCGCCACGAGATCGTCCATCCCGATGGCCAGGCGCCCCTGACTGCACTTGGCGTCGCGCTCGCCGTCGAAAGGATGCTGGGACTCGCAGGCGGCGCCGCTCCGCAGCCCGGCCTCTATCTGCCGGAATCGATCCTGGCTCCTGATTACTATGTCGGCCGCATGAAGGAGTTCGGTGCTCAGTTCCGCCAGACCTGAGACAGAGACTGAGCAGGATCAAGGCGGCGCGAGGCTTCGCGCCGCCTTGATCCTCGGATCGGATATCGTATCCAATCCGATGACCTAACCTTCTGTGATTGCATCGGCTTTCCCGAAAACCACAATCCACTTTTCGGGCCGATGCCTTAGATCAGCCCGAGCCCCCGGAAGCTCGCATGGCCATCGCGGCCGACGATGACGTGGTCGTGGATCACGATGCCATGGGGCTTTGCGATATCGACGAGATCGCGCGTCATCTTCACGTCGGCGCCCGAGGGGGTCGGGTCGCCTGACGGATGGTTGTGGACAAGGATGATCGCACTTGCTGAGAGTTCCAGGGCGCGGCGCATCACCTCGCGGGGGTAGACGGGAGTGTGGTCGACCGTTCCGGTCTGCTGGACCTCGTCGGCGATCAGCGCGTTCTTCTTGTCGAGGAAGAGGATGCGGAACTGCTCGCGTTCGGCAAAGGCCATCGCCATTCGGCAATAGTCGAGAACCGCCGACCAGGATGACAGCACCGGGCGTTTCGCCACCGCTCCCCTCGCCATGCGCTGCAGGGCGGCCGCGACGATCTTGAGATCCTGCGCAACGCCGGAGCCGACGCCCTTGACCTCAGTCAATCGCGCGGCCGGCGCGCCAAGCACCTCGGCGAATGAGCCGAAGCGCCGGATCAGGTCCTTGGCGAGCGGCTTCACGTCGCGCTGCGGGATGGAGCGGAACAACAGAAGCTCGAGCAACTCGTAATCGGGCAGGGTGTCGGCGCCCGACTCCTGGAAGCGATCGCGAAGCCTTTGGCGATGACCGTGGTAGTGCGGCACGGCAACGGCCGTGGGTTCTTCCGGCAACGGGACTTGTGATCCGCGCTGACCGCCCTCTTGCTTCATCGTGCCGCGAGCGGATTGTCGCGGCCTGCCGGCGACAGCGTGAAGATCTCGCAGCCGGTCTCTGTGACACCGACCGTGTGCTCGAACTGGGCCGAAAGCGAGCGGTCGCGGGTGACCGCCGTCCAGCCGTCGGAAAGCACCTTCACGCCCGCCTTGCCGAGGTTGATCATCGGCTCGATGGTGAAAAGCATCCCGGGCTTGAGCAAGACGCCTTCGCCGGGACTGCCGTAATGCAGGATGTTGGGTGCATCGTGAAAGACCTGGCCCAGGCCGTGGCCGCAGAAATCGCGCACCACCGAGCAACGCTCGGCTTCGGCATAGCGCTGGATGGCGAAACCGATATCGCCGGTCGTCGCGCCGGCGCGCACGGCCTTGATACCGCGGAGCAGGCTTTCATAGGTGATTTCGACCAGCCGCTCGGCCTTGCGGGGAATGTCGCCGACCCCGTACATCCGGCTGGAATCGCCATACCAGCCATCGACGATCAGCGTGTAGTCGATATTGAGGATGTCGCCTTCGCGCAGGGGTTTGTCGTCCGGGATTCCGTGACAGACCACATGGTTGATCGAGGTGCAGATCGATTTTGTATAGCCGCGATAGAACAGGGTCGCCGGGTAGGCGCCATTGTCCATGGCGAACTGGAAGGCAAGCTCGTCGAGGCGTTGCGTGGTGACGCCTGGCCGGACGTGCTCGCCGAGCATGTCGAGGCCTTCTGCCGTCAGGCGGCCGGCCTTGCGCATGGCCGCGAAGGCTTCGGGACCATGAAGTTTGATGGCCGGTTCGCGCATCCGCGCCCGTCCCAGATTTTCGTCGAATGTCATGATGGGCAAGAAGCTCCTTGCCCATCATATCTATTGCGTTTGGCCGGCTGCGCAAGATGATTGCGCCCGTGCCAGCTCGAACTGAAGGGTGCAGGCGCTGTTTTGGCGGTGCTTAGCGGACCAGGTTGAGGCCTGTCGCCGCCAGAACGATGATCCAGAGTGTGTCGAGATTGATCCAGCCCCGCCGCAGGAAGGCCAGCCCCAGCCATTCATAGACGATCGCCGCAATCGTTGCTGTCACAGCCAGCATTGCAGCCATGTGAAGGGCGATGGCGGCCAGCGAGACCGGCAACGACCCCGCGGCAGTCAATTCCCGCGCCGGCGTCGCAGCAAGGCAGAGCGGGATGATGACCGGTACAAGCATCAGGCCGGCCCCGTGGCTGGTCGCCATCAGGAATGACCAGGCGCCGAGTCCGGCAAGCCCCGTCTGCATGCCGACCCGGACGCGATGCCGGTGACCGAAGACGGCATGGGAGGCTGCCCACCCCAGAAGCAGAAGGCCCGCGAGCCTTTGCAGCGCTTCGTGGTCAATGATGGTCCCGAGGGCAACTACCGCCGCGACCACCACGGCGACCGAGGCCGCATGCCCCAGCGCGATCGGAAGGAGGGACAACCACACAACGCGACGGCTCTCGCGATGCAGACCGAGCGCAACCGCAAAGAGCCAGCCCATGGCCGGGTTCAGGCCATGGAAGGCACCGAGCCCGGCGAGCATGAGCCAAGGCGACATCTCAGGCTCCCGTTCGAGCGATCATGCCGGGCAGGGGCGTCAGGGGTAGCAATAGGAATCGGACGAGCAGTCACCGCCCTCCAGCCTGACCTGGTGAGGCCGGTGCCCCTTGGGCCAGTCGACGAAGAACTTGTCGTCGAAGCGGATGCCGCCCTTCTCCCCGACATCGAGCTTTACCATCCAACCGTCGATTCCATTGGGATAGAATTGCGGATCGATGGCCCCGTAGAGCGAGTTCGTGAAATAAACCCGCTTGCCGTCGCGGCTGATCTCGACCATTTGCGGGCCGCCGTTGAGATGCCCGTTCTTCGCTCCGGGGTGGGAGGCGCGGGAAACGATGCCGCCGATGCGGACCCGGCCGGTTTCCACAGGCTTGAACGGATCCGACACATCGTACTGAATCATGTCGCCGGTGCCCCAGCAGGACACGTAGAGGTAGCGATCGTCCATCGAGAGGTCGATGTCGGTGACGAGGGGCGCAACCGCCTTGAACCCCTTCAGGACCGGTGGCAGGAGATCAGGATCAGCCGGCTCGGCAGGGATCTCGATGACTTTCCTGACCGCCCATTTCGTGCCCTCGCGATACCAGGTCCAGATCGAGGCGGAGAGATCCTTCAAGCTGATGACGCAGCCGACGAAGCCATAGGCCTTCCTCGGGTCATGGGCTGGGCGCAGTTCAAAGACGAGTTGATGCTCCTCGCCGAAATCGATCTCCTGTTGATGCTTGCGCGTGTGCAGGTCCCAGAAATGGAGCCGCCGCCCGTATTTGCTGCTGAGCAGAACTTCCGGAACCAGTCCATTCTCGAACGTATCGGGCGTGCCCCATTCGCTGGTCACCATGGTGTCGTGGCCGAGATGCCACCAGAAATCATAGGCGAGCTTCTGGGAGCCACGATCCATCTCCCATTGCCCCAGTACGTCGAAGCTGACGGGGTCGAGGAGGAAGATGCCGCCGGGTTCCTTGCCTTCGGCATTGCCAAGTGCATTCACGTAAATGCCCTCCGGCCCGCAATGAATGGTGTGCAGCCGCGAATACCTGGCCTTCTCGGCGATCTCCTCCGGCTCGATGACCCGCGCGATCGTCGGTTTCCTCGGATCGGGTCTGGTGTCGATGATATGCAGCCGCGATGAGCGCAGGCCGGGAACGACGAGGTAGCGTCGCTCCATATGGGGGTGCGGCGCATTCGGGCACAGACAGGACGAGCAAGCATTCCAGCCGAAATGATGCAGCTCATCGCCGGTATTCGGCATCTCGACCTGACCGACGATCTGCGCATAGCTCAACGACGCGGGATCGACGTCGACGACGGCGATCGCGTCGGGTTTCCTGCGCTCCGGATCGAAGGAGGCCACGTAGGCCAGCCGCTCGGCGGGAGCCTTGGCCGCCAGCCGCGGCGAGGGGTAAAAGGAAGGATCGGGTCGCCAGCTTGCCATGATCATTCTCCCGAGCACCCCAGCACCCCGGACAACAGGCCTCTCTATAGCCCAGACCTTGCGTTGCGGCTTGCTGTTTTCTGGCTCGACGTTGAAGCGGTCTGCCTGATCCGTGGGGGCCCGCTGCACCATGGCGGAGGGCCTGGTACCCCTCGATCGATCAAGTTGCTGGCGCGCGACGGCTTTGACGTGTATCAGGCGCTCCAATGGCAATGAACGATATCCAATCGACGGAAGCCCGTCCCTTCGGCGCTTTCGCACCTCAGGGCCTCGTGGCCCAGATCATCAACTGGACACGCGGGGCTCCGGACAGCTACCTCGGTCGCAAATTCGCCTATGCGCTGCGCCGCATCGGGCTGAGTTCGCTTGCGGGCCAGCCCGTCGATATCGAAGCGCTTGGCGTGCAGATGCGCCTCCATCCAGACGGCAATGTCTGCGAGAAGCGCGTATTGTTCACGCCGCAATATTTTGATCCTTACGAGCGGGAACTGCTGACGGGGCGGGCGCGCCAGCGTGAGGGTTTCCGCTTCATCGATATCGGCTCGAATATCGGCGCCTATTCGCTTTGCGTTGCGGCGGCAGCTGGCCCGGGAGCGCGTATCCTGGCCGTCGAGCCGCAGCCCGAGATCTTTTCGCGCCTGACGTTCAACATTGCGCAAAATCCGTTTGGCTCGGTCAAGGCCATTGCGTGCGCGCTGGCCGATAAGCCGGGCGAGTTGACGCTGTTTCTCGACCCGAACAACCGTGGCGAGTCGAGCGTCCGCATCCTGCGCTCCAGTGCCGGCAGCACGGTTCGGGTGCCGGCGACGACACTGCTCGCCCTGATGGAGAACGAGGGCTATGACCGCCTCGACGCAGTCAAGCTCGATGTCGAGGGGGCTGAGGACCTGATCCTCGAGCCCTTCCTGCGCGATGCGCCCGAAGCGCTTTGGCCCGAGCTGATCATCATCGAGGATTCGCGCAACCGTTGGCAGAGCGATCTCATCGCCCTCCTGACCGCGAGCGGTTATGTGCTCACAGCTCAGACACGCATCAACCTCATCTTCGAACGCAAGCGCGGCTGACGTTTTCGCTGCTGTTCAGCGCCTCATGCATAGCGGGCAGGCCATACACGGCGTTTCTGCCGCTTGAGCCGTTTGCGCCAAGGTCCTAGCTCTAAAGCGTGATCAGGAAAGCTCATGTCGCAGCGCTCCTAACCCGGCGCGGCATGAGCGGGCGGCGGATCAGCATCATCGTCACGAGCTGGCGGCATGTCTTGCCGTCCGGCACCTGAGAGGAGCCGGCCATGACCGACGCACCGCTGAATCGTCCCCCCGTCACGGCCGCAATCCTGGTGATCGGCGACGAGATTCTGTCGGGGCGGACGAAGGACAAGAATATCGGCTACATCGCCGAGTATCTGACCAATATCGGCATCGAGTTGCGCCAGGTTCGTGTCGTGCCCGATTCCCTTGACGAGATCGTCTCTGCGGTCAATGCATTGCGCTCTCGCTATACATATGTCTTCACCACGGGCGGCATCGGCCCGACCCATGACGACATCACGGCCGACTCGGTTGCAGCGGCTTTCGGCGTGCCGATCAATGTCGATCCGCGCGCGGTTGCGATGCTGTCAGAGCGCTTTCCGCCGGACCAGCTCAACGAAGCGCGCATGCGCATGGCGCGCATCCCCGAGGGCGGGGAGTTGATCGCGAACTCCGTCTCGAAGGCTCCGGGCTTCATCATCGCCAATGTCATCGTCATGGCGGGCGTGCCGGCGATCATGCAGGCGATGCTCGACGTGGTCGGACCCACTCTCAAGACAGGAACGCGCATCCTGTCCGACACCGTGCGGGCCGGTCTGCGTGAAGGCGATATCGGCACGGCTCTCGGCGAGATCGCTCAGTCTCATCCGCAGGTCGCGATCGGCTCCTATCCCTTCTGGTCCGAGACTGGTCCTGATACGAATGTCGTGGTGCGCTCGCGCGATCCTGAGAAATTAGATCAGGCGATGGCGGCGGTGAAGCAGATGATCGAGCATGAGCGCGCTCGATTACGTCGGTGATCTCTTTCCTTCTTTAGTTATTTTTGATCATATATTTTAAGATTATTCTTTTTATTGCATTGTTTACTTTTGATGATTGTCAGAATCAATTGATTTTAAGTCTTTATGAATAGAAAACTATAGTTTTTGATGTATTCGTTGCCGTGAATACATCGCTAATAGTGCCTGTTAAACAATTTATAAACGGTCATAATTCATCCTCGACTTGCGGTCGGCTTGCCGGCAGCGCTCATGTCGACGCGGCGGTTCCGGCGGTTCCGGGGGGAACGGTGTCGGTGTGGGCTGCATGTGTCCGGCCCGTGCGGAGTGCTCTGCGCTCCCGTGCCGGAACAGCGATCGGGAGGTTGTATGTCGCGCCTTTCCAGCCTGTTCTCCAATCGACGCCTTGCCGCCCAGGTCGCGGCGATCAACCGCTCACAAGCCGTCATCGAATTCGATCTGAACGGCATGATCCTCAACGCCAACGAGAATTTCCTGAACGTGCTGGGCTATACCCTCGACGAAATCAGGGGGCAGCACCACCCGCATGTTCGTCGATCCGGCCGAGCGGGAGAGCGCGGCCTATCGCAGGTTCTGGGAGGATCTCGGGCGTGGTGAATTCTCGACGGGCCAGTACTTGCGTGTCGGCAAGGGAGGCAAGGAGGTCTGGATCCAGGCCAGCTACAACCCGCTCCTTGGTGCCGGCGGCAAACCGCGGGGCGTGATCAAATACGCCTTTGATGTCACGGCACAGAAGAACCGCCTCGCTGACCTTGAAGGGCAGCAGGCTGCCATCAGCAAGGCGCAGGCGGTGATCGAATTCGACCTCAAGGGGCATGTGCTGACGGCCAACGAGAACTTTCTTGCTGTACTCGGCTATTCGCTTGGCGAGATCCAGGGGCAGCATCACCGCATGTTCGTCGATCCGGTCGAGCGCGAGAGCTTGGCCTATCGCCAGTTCTGGGAGCGCCTCGGGAGTGGCGAATACGATGCCGCGCAATATCGCCGCATCGGCAAGGGCGGCAAGGAGGTCTGGATCCAGGCATCCTACAATCCGATCTTCGACGCCAAGGGCACGCCCTTCAAGGTCGTGAAGTTCGCAACCGACATCACCGCGACCTTCCGCGGTCAGCAGCTCGAGGCCGCGGTGAAGGAGACTGGCGAAGTCATCGCTCGTGCCAAGGGCAAGGACCTGACGGGGCGCATCGCGCTCGCGGGCAAGAGCGGCGAGGTTGCGCAGCTCTGCGCCGGCGTCAACGATCTGCTCGACACCATGTCCGAGATGGTTGGCTCGGTCCGCGACATCTCGCACCAGATCGCCAGCGCATTGAGCAAGATCTCGTCCGACAGTGCCCAGCTCGCCGAGCGCACCGAAGCCAATGCCTCCAGCCTGCAGGAGACTGCGGCGACAACCGAGGAGCTCGCGGCGTCCGTGAAGCACAGCGCGGGTCACTCCCGCACCGCCGTCAGCCTCGGCCACGAGGCGCGCGACGTCGCGGAGCGTGGCGGCACGATCGTTGCCGAGGCGGTGAGTGCGATGACGCGGATCGAGCAGGCTTCGGCCGGCATATCCGAGATCATCTCGATGATCGACGGCATCGCGTTCCAGACCAATCTGCTGGCGCTGAATGCCGCGGTCGAGGCGGCCCGCGCGGGGGATGCCGGGCGCGGGTTCGCGGTCGTGGCAACCGAGGTGAGGGCTCTTGCCGCGCGTTGCAGCGAATCCGCTAACGGCGTCAAATCGCTGATCGCCAATTCGAGCGAGCAGATCCAAACCGGCGTCAGTCTGGTGAAGAATGCCGGCGCGACACTTCAGGAAATCGTCTCGGCTGCGAGCCGCGTCGCCTCCACGGTCAACGAAATCTCGGAAGCAACGGCCGAGCAGGCCAATGGTATCGATGAGATGGCCAGGACCGTCGCTCATATGGACGAGATCACCCAGCAGAATGCCCTGCTTGCCGATGAGAGCGCGAAGGTGGCGCAGGAGCTGAGGCAGGATACCGAGCGCTTGAGCGCGATGGTCGCAGCATTCCGGCTGCAAGATGGCGGACCAGGTTTCGAGACCGTGATTGCGCGCCAGATCGAGCAGTGGGCGCCACATCTCACCAGGGCCATTACCGCTCCGCTTTCGCCGCCTGCCAAGGGGGCGCCGAAGCTGAGGCGCGTCATGTCGGGCGGCACTGCCGATGGCTGGTCGGAGTTCTGATACCCGCTGAAACACGACCGATTGGGGATGAAGCGGGACGCGCCTCTTGCCAGCGCCCCGCTTATAGGCTTTCCGGATTGTCACAGAAACCGTGACAGCCGCTCCGGAGCCCCCAATGGCCGAACCGACCTCCAACAAGGCCTTCCCCGTCTCCTGGGACCAGTTCCATCGCGATGCGCGCGCGCTCGCCTGGCGGCTGGCCGAGAAGGGGCCCTTCGAGGCCATCGTCTGCATCACCCGCGGTGGTCTGGTACCGGCGGCGATCATCTGCCGCGAACTGGGCTTGCGCCTGATCGAGACGGTCTGCGTCGCGAGCTACCACGACTACAAGAACCAGTCCGAGCTCAAGGTGCTGAAGGACGTCGCTCCCTCGATCAGGGCGATCGGTGACGGCAAGGGGAAGGGCGTGCTGGTGGTCGACGACCTCACCGACACCGGGAAGACGGCACGTGTCGTGCGCGAAATGCTGCCCAATGCCCATTTCGCAACGGTCTATGCGAAGCCGGCTGGGGTGCCGACGGTCGACACCTTCGTTACCGAGGTCAGCCAGGACACCTGGATCTATTTTCCTTGGGATATGGGGCTGGCCTATGTCGAGCCGATCGCCAAGGATCACAAGGGCTGAGCCCCGGGCTTCGCCGCTTGAGCGGTCATTCCGGGCGCGGCAACCTGTCTGGAATGACCGGCAAGGGCTCGTTACGCCAGACTGCGCGCGCGCAGCGCGATCAACATGCCGGTGATTGCGAGCGCCATGCCGGCGATCTCGACTGGGGACGGTCGCTCGCCGAGCAGGAGCGTGCCGGAGAGCGCGGTCACGACCGGTACCAGCGGCAGGAACAGGGCCGCCCGTCCGGCGCCAAGGATGGCGACGGCCTGCGTGTAGAGAAACAGCGCGAAGGCGCCGACCAGCAATCCCTGATAGATCGCCTGCAGCGCTATGGCTGAAAGTGCCGCCTGCGTCAGATGCACGGGCATCACCAGTGCGACGAGCGGCAGGAGCGGCACCGACAGCAGGCATGTCGCCATGGTGACTTCGATCGCATCAGCGCCCCAGCGCCGGCAGAGCAGGCCGAAGGCCGACCAGAGCAAGGCGATCAGCACGAAGAGCATGTCGCCGATCCAGGCGCCTTCGCGGGTCGGCGTGTTGGCCAGGGCCTCCATCGAGAACAGCGCGACGCCGAGAACGATGACGCTGAGACCGGCGAGGCGGGCCGTGCTCGCGCGCTCGCCGAGCACCCACCATGCGAGCAATGCGGTGCAGACCGGGATCAGTCCGGGCGAGATGACCGAGGAATGCAGGGCGGGGGCGAAATGGGCGCCGCCGACGAGGATTAGGCTGTAGGTCGGGCCTACGATCGCGGTCAGGATGAGGGCTCGCCGCCAGCCGAGCTTGCCGACCGGAAAAGGCTTCATGCGCCTGAGCGCGAAGGGCAGCAGCACGAGTGCGGCGGCTGCAAAGCGCAGGATCGTGACATCGGCTGCGGTCATGCCATCTGCGACCGATTGCCGTGAGATCACGGCCTGAATGCCCCAGATCGCTGCCGCYAGGATGCCGCAGGCAAAGCCGAGCCAGGGGCGTTGCTGCCTGGCGAGAGACAGCGATTGCGGCCGGATGGCTTGGTTCACGCGAAAACTCTCGGAGGGCGGCGAGGCAGCGCCATATGCGGGCTCTAGCCATCGCGCGACAAGCGCGGCGGACAGGCGACGGGGCTGTTGGCGGCGCATGGCGCAGCAATGCGAGTTTGCCTGGCATGGAGCCGTCGCGACGATGGAGCCTGCCCTCTGCACTGCTTCTGCAGGCCCCTCACACAGGCCCGCTAACTCAGGTCGGACGAGCGCTGGGGAGGAGAGAAAGCCCTGCACGAGGGATGCAGCTCCTCCGTTAGATCGTCATTGCCTTAACAGCTTTTGCATTGTTTGCCGTTACGTCATGGCCGGCGGCGGCCGGGCTATGAGCGTCGATGGTCGCAGGCGCGGCGGTGCGTGCGTTTTCGGGGGCATATTGTTCCCCTCTGTTTGCAGCGCGATCCCGCTGATGGCAGCCCGAAATGAGATGAGCAGGACGGCGAGGGCAAGGGCAATGCAGCAAAGGCCAGGATTTCTGGAAAATTCCGTCATCATCGGCGCCCACCCCGACGATGAACTGCTCTGGTTCAATTCAATCCTGCGCGACGCTGACGAGGTCATCATCGTCTACCGCCATTTCTGGGGGAAGCCCGGGATTGGCGAAGCGCGGGCGGCCGCAATCGCCGAATATCCCCGCGGCAACGTCACCTGTCTCGATGTCGACGAGTCGGGCGCCTATGGCTGCGCCAACTGGGCTGATCCCGTGCTGACCGGGGCCGGTATCGGTTTCGGCATCGAGGCCGAGCGCCGGGCAATGACGCGCCTCGCCCGCAAGTCCGTTGCAGCCCTGCCGGCGGTGAAGCTCGAGCGCATCGCCGCCGCCAGCGTATCCAGGGCCTATGAAACGAACTTCCAGATCATATGCGAGTTGCTGAGACGGCGCCTGCGGCCAGAGATGAACGTCTTCACGCATAATCCCTGGGGCGAGTACGGGCATGAAGAGCACATCCAGGTGTTCCGCGCCCTGAATGTGCTGCGCGAGGAGATCGGCTTTCGGCTCTGGATGTCGAATTACTGCACCGAACGCGCCTTGCCCCTGGCGATGCGTCATTTCTCGCGTGCGCCCGGCGGTTACATCAGATTGCCGACCGACAAGGTCTTCGCCAATGCGGTCGCGGACGTCTACCGCAAGCACAATTGCTGGACCTGGGACGATAACTGGGCATGGTTCGACGAGGAATGCTTCATGGAAGCGCCGAGGGAGGCCTCGGCGACGGCAGCGCACCGGCACCTTTTTCCGCTCAATTTCTTCACGATTGGCGAGGAGCGGCCGAGGAACTGGCTACCCGTGGCCATGACGATATCGGCGGCGTTCGCGTTCACCCTTGCCGAAGCAATCTGAGTCGGATCGATTTCGGCTCGGGTGCTCGTTCCAGCAGAACGTTGGCGGTGCAAATCCGGTGGGCGCCCGGTCGTTCGCGGCGCATGCAACCGTTCCGGCGATATGGGTGAGGAGAACCAATTAAGGTCTTGCGACATCGTCGTTTCCTGGACGCGCGACCATCCCTCTCACTGCACTGCTTCGACTTCATTGTGACATAACATTTGTTGCGGTGCACATTTTTGCCGTAAACCAAGGTTAGTGAGCGGTCGTCCGGCAGCGTTTGCAAATTGAATTTGCCAACTCTGTGCCTGCGCTTAAGCCTATCATCGCTACCTATGCCTTCCTCTTGGTCATAAGTCCGAGATCCTTCTCTCTATGGTCGATTGACGTTCCCCGCGAAGGGTGGTTCGCGGTGAATTATATTGTCAATTATCATAAGAATAAAGAAAGGGGCGGAATGATTTCATTCCTTCAACTTAAGTCGCGCAGTATCGGCGCTGGTGCGTTGCTGCTCCTGGCAGCCTGCCTGGTTGTCACATTCAGCTTTACTCAGGCGCCGGCTGAAACCCGGTCTCGCTCCGGAGCCGGCGCTCCGCCTCCGGCAGCCTCATCACATTCGGCGCGCGATTGGCTGCCTTACGATCTACCGGAGACGGCCCCGACTCGGCGCGATAGCAGCCTTCGGCTCACGGTAGATCGCCCAACTGCGGGAGCTACCAATGCCGGTCGTCGTCCTGCCGTCGCGGCCAATCGCGGTCGCCCTCCTGCACCGGCGACCATTGCCGGTCGTGCTCTTCCGGCAGAGACGATTGCCGACCATCCGCTTGCGGCAGAGGCCAGTGCTGAGCGCCCTCTGGTGGCAGAGACCATTGCTGATCACCCTCTCGCGGCAGAGGCCAGCGCCGATCATCCCCCCGCGGAAGCGACCAATGCTGTTTCAAGCATCGCCGCGGACAGTGTCACGGCGCCGGCCGTCAAGTTCATGAGCTCGGCGCTACGGCCGATCACTTTCAGCCTTCTGATCGCCAAACCCGGGGAACTGCTGAAATCGGCCATCAAGGTGATGCATCTGCTCGGCATCATTCTGGGATTGGGCGCCGCGACGGTCCTCGATCTCGTGATCGTCAAATTCCTCGTCTCCGGAAAGATCAAGGCTGAACAGGTTGCGATGGTCAAATTCATGACCGGTATCGTATCGGCTGGCCTCGCGGTGCTCTGGGTTTCCGGAATTCTGTACCTGGCGCATTACGCGATGTTTGACCCGGTCAAGCTCGGGAACCAGAAGGTCTGGGCCAAGATCGCGATCGTCGGCGTTCTCACGATCAACGGCTACTTCATCCACAAAACGGTACTGCCGTTGATGGAAAAGCAGATAGGACGGTCGCTCTTTGCAGGCCTGTCGCGCAAGCAGATTACGATGATGATGGTCTTCGGCACGGTCTCGGCGACATCCTGGTATGTGCCGCTGATCCTGGGCGCCATGCCGCATTTCAACTTCATCGTGCCCGCTCCGCGGCTGCTCGTGGCCTATGCGCTGATCCTGCTCATCGCCATCGCTGCGACCCATGGCATGGTTGACACCATCCGGCGCCGCGGTCGCCTGGAGCCCCAACTGCAGCCCGCATTCTGACGCCAGCATGACGGCCTGCGCGCATGATCGGTGCGCAGGCCACAGTCGAAGGGCGGTTGCCTGGTCGCGAATGACCAAGCAACCGCCCTTCTGCGTTCGACGGGGCTGTGTCACCAATGGCGCCGATGCCGTTGCCACGGATCGGGCTGGATGCGATTGCAGCTTGAGCGGAGAGCAGGGGCTCAACCGTCGCATTCGCGTTGAAACCGGACGGTATCCCGCTACGGTGAACCTCCATGGGAAACGCCAGCCGGGAGCAGAGCCAGGATATGGCCGCCACCGAATTGAACGCGTCGGATTTCGACGCCAAGGACGCGCGCATCACGCTGTTTCGGGGGCTGCTTCAGGCGGTTGCGCGGCGTGGCAAGGGCCGCGTCGCGCTCGAGGATCCGGAGCGTCAGCCGGTGACCTTCGGCCGGCTCGTTCTGGGAGCGCTGGTTCTGGGGCGAAAGCTCGCTTCAGGCACGGAGTTGGGGGAACGCGTCGGACTGATGCTGCCCAATGTCCAGGGCATGGCGGTGACGCTGTTCGGGCTTTCGGCCTTTGGCCGCGTGCCGGCACTGCTGAACTTCACGGCAGGGGTGAAGAACCTGCGGGCGGCGGCCGAACTGGCCGGCTTGAAGACGATCGTCACCTCGCGTCGCTTCGTCAACCAGGCCAAGCTCGACGATGAGATCGCGGCACTCGGCGAGGGCAGGCGGGTCGTCTATCTTGAGGATATCCGCCGGGATTTGACCAGTTTCGACAAGATGCTTGCCGCGATGCAGAGCCTGGCACCGGCATTTGCCCTGCGGGCCTATGAAGGGCGGCCGGATGATCCAGCTGTGGTGCTGTTCACCTCCGGCACCGAGGGCAAGCCGAAGGGCGTGGTGCTGAGTCACGCCAACCTCGTCTCGAATACCCGCCAGATCTTTGCGCTTGCGGCCGGCTTCCTCTCCGAGCGCGATATTGTCATGAACGCGTTGCCCGCCTTCCATTCCTTCGGCCTGACCGCAGGGCTGCTGATGCCGCTGCTCCACGGCATGAAGGTCGTGCTCTATCCGAGCCCGCTCCATTACAAGCAGGTGCCGAAACTGATCGGCGAGATGGGCTGCACCTTCCTGTTCTCGACCGACACATTCCTCCAGGGCTATGCGCGCGCTGCCGATCCCGACGATCTGAAGAGCGTGCGCTATGTCGTGGCCGGAGCCGAGCGCGTGAAGCCGGAGACACGCGCGATGTGGCAGCCCTACGGCACCACGATCCTCGAAGGCTACGGCTGCACCGAATGCTCGCCGGTGCTCGCCTGCAACACTCCCGTCGCGACCCGCGAGGGCAGCGTCGGAAAACTCCTGCCCGGTATCGAGGCGCGGCTCGATCCGGTCGAGGGCATTCATGAAGGTGGGCGGCTGAATGTCCGCGGCCCGAATGTGATGCTGGGCTATCTCAGCGCGGACGAGCCCGGGCGTATCGTGCCGCCCGAAGGCGGTTGGCACGATACCGGCGATATCGTGGTGATCGAGGACGGCTTCGTCAGCATCCGCGGCAGGGCCAAGCGATTCGCCAAGCTCGGCGGCGAGATGGTCTCGCTGGCTGCGGTGGAAACAATGGTGGCGGCCCTCTGGCCTGGGTTCAATCATGTCGTTGTCGCGCTACCGGATGCGCGCAAGGGCGAGCAACTCGTGCTGGTCACCGAAAAGCCTGATGCCGACAAGGCTGCGTTGCAGGTAGCGGCGAAGCAGCAGGGCTTTCCCGAACTGTGGACGCCGCGCGCCATTTTGGTCGCGCGCGCGATTCCGGTGCTGGGCAACGGCAAGATCGACTATGGTGCGACGCGCGAGCTTGCGTCGACGATGCGGGCGCTGCTGTGACGCCATAATTCTACGGTTATTGCCCGAGTCATGATCATGACGGCCGCCTCTTCCCTCGCCGCAATAATGCGCGTCGCAGCGCTCCTGCCGGCTCTTTCCTTCGCGGGCCCCGCCGATCTCGCGGCGCAGGCGCCGAGCCAGACCTACGAGCGGCGCGACGAATGCATCGAGGCGGGACGGCTCACTGCTGCGCAATGTGATTTCGCCTATCGCAATGCCCGGGCCGAATTCGAGGAGAAGGCGCCACGCTATGCGTCGCGCGCCCTGTGCGAGCGCAGCCACAAGCGCTGTGGTGCGCAGGTTTCCTCGACGGGTGGCTGGGACTCCTTTGGCCGTGGGGGCGCGACTTATGTGCCGCGCTTCACCGGTGTCCGCGTCACGGGAGAGGGAACCGCGAGCCGCGCCCTGCCCGTGGTCGAGGGCGCGACGAAGATCGCCTTCGCCGGCCGCTCGATCACGACACTCGAGGACAAGATTGGTGGGCGGCGCGGCGTCATCGGCCAGGCCAGCTCGATTGGGAGAGGCGGGCGCGGCCACGATCCGCAGGAGAGCGGCCCCTATGTAAAGCGCGGCGATCGCGACGACACCGTGCGCGTGCCGATGGAGCAGAAGCGCATCGGCTCCGATGTTGCGCCGGGGCTCTATGTCGATCCCGATGGAGTCGAGTGGTACAAGCCCGCTCGCCGTCATTGAGGCGCTTGCGCCCGCCGTCTGCTGTCGCTAGGGCTGCGTCCACGCGGACGTGGCGAAACTGGTAGACGCACGAGACTTAAAATCTTGCGCCCTAAAGGCTTGCGGGTTCGAGTCCCGCCGTCCGCACCAAGCTTGCCTTGCGATTGCGCGGATCAGCCGCGCGGCCCGTGCCGAAACACCAGGCTCAGATTGTTCGCCGGCATCTCGGTTACGTCCGGCTCACCAAACCCTGCCTGTTTCGCCAGTGCAACGACGTTGCCGAGTTCGCGCAAGCCCCATTCCGCGTTGCGGGCGCGCAGGCTTTCATCGAAGGCGAGGTTGCTCGGTTCGAGGGTGCGGCCAGGCCGGCGATAGGGCCCGTAGAGATAGAGTGGAGCGCCTTCCGGCAGCAGCTTGCCGGCCTGCATCATCAGCCCACGCGTCGCGGCCCAGGGCGAGATATGGATCATGTTGATGCAGATGATGGCATCGGCGGCGGAGACCGGCCATTCGGCCGCTGCGGCATCGAGCTGAACGGGCGGACGAATATTGGCGAGCCGGCTTTCCCTGATCCAGGCCGCAGTACTGATGAGCGCATCCTGATCAGGGTCCGAGGGCTGGAAGGTCAGTGCGGGCAGGGCGGCGGCGAAATGGCTGACATGCTCGCCCGAGCCGCTGGCGATCTCCAGGACTAGGCCGGTGGCTGGAAGGGTCGAGCGCAGGATAGCGAGGATCGGCTCACGATTGCGCAGTGTCGCGGGGGCGAAGAGACGTGGATCAGTCATGGCTCGAGGCGTGCTCCGGAAGTATCGACGCTGTCATCGAAGGCCAGGTAGAGCATTCATCTCACCTGTCCCCCTTACAGTTAAGGCACGGAGCTTCTTCGCGCCMGCCAAAATTTCGCTATCACAAACTTCAAGCTTACCCATCGCCAAGTCGTCGCGATGCGCTATAAGAAGCCCGAAAGCAGGTCGATATTGAGCGCGGCCCTGCATGCTGCGGGCGGGTTTTGTTAACCGAGATCCTGATTGTCGTCGCGTTGACCGTCATTAACGGTCTTCTCGCCATGTCCGAACTCGCAGTGGTCTCCTCCCGTCCGGCGCGGCTCAAGGTTCTCAGCGATCAAGGCAGCAAGGGTGCAGCGACGGCGATACGCCTCGCGGAGCATCCCGGCCGGTTCCTTTCGACGGTGCAGATCGGCATCACGCTGGTCGGTGTCCTGTCCGGTGCCTTCTCCGGTGCGACGCTGGGTGCGCGTCTGTCGGAATGGTTGATAGGGCAAGGGTTCTCCAATCGTGTCGCCGATGGTCTTGGCGTCGGGACGGTCGTCGTTGCCATTACCTATCTCTCGCTGATCGTCGGCGAACTGGTGCCGAAGCAGATCGCGTTGCGCGACCCCGAGCGGGTGGCGGCGCGCGTTGCGCCGATGATGTCCCTGCTGTCGCGCATCGGTGCGCCGTTGGTTTTCCTGCTCGACCTCTCCGGCAAGACCGTGCTGGCGCTGCTCGGCCAGAAGGGCGAGTCGGAAGAAAGGGTGACCGAGGAAGAGGTCCGCACCATCATTGCCGAGGCCGAAACAGCCGGCGTGCTGGAGCGCGACGAACGCGAGATGATCTCGGGTGTGATGCGCCTTGCCGATCGCTCCGCCCGTGCGCTGATGACGCCGCGCCGCGAGGTCGAGGTCATCGATCTCTCCGATACAGCTGAGGAGATCCGCGCGCAGGTTCGTGCCTCCAAACGCTCCCGGCTCCCGGTTCAGGACGGCGAGTCGGACGCGATCGTCGGCGTCATTGTGGTCAAGGATATGGTCGATTTCCTGTCCGCCGGCAGCACCGAGGATCTGCGCGCCCTGGTGCAGGAAGCACCCGTGGTGATGGACACCGCCAACGCCCTGCTGGTGCTGCGGGAGATCAAGTCCTCGCGCGTCCACATGGCGCTGGTCTTCGACGAGTACGGCCATTTCGAAGGCATCATCACACCCGGCGACGTGCTGGAGGCGATCACCGGCGTCTTCCAGGAGGAGGACGAGGACGAGCCGCCGATCGTCACGCGTGCCGACGGCTCCTATCTCGTTGCAGGCTGGATGCAGGTGGACGAGTTCTCGCACGAACTCGGCATCCACATTCCGCGCGATGCCGATTTCCAGACGGTCGCCGGCTTCATCCTGGCCGAACTCAACCATCTGCCCAATGTCGGAGAGTTCTTCGAGAAGGGGCATTGGCGCTTCGAGGTGGTCGATCTCGACGGGCGCCGCATCGACAAGGTGCTGGTGAGCCGGCTGGATTGAGCACGCCCTTTGCCCTTGCACCGGCATGTCCGGTGCAAGGGCAGCCAGCTCGAAATCGCAATTGATCCTGCCGGAGTAGCCGTGGTCTGATCCCGGCCTAGGGGTTTTTCGCGACGACCCCGTGAGGCGTCAGCCCAAGGATCGCGTCTGTTTTCCTCATTCGGGGATGGACGCTCGCGTCTTCCAGCACACAGATCGCCACATCCCCCTTGTACCGGCTCATCGGTCTGCCCGATGCCCAGGCGATCGTCTGCGTGACGCGCTCACGTCCCAAAGGCCGACCGCATCGCGTGCCCCCCGGGCTGATTCGTCGCTTCGTCGCTCCGAAAGCGGTGATCCTGTTCGTGGCCCCTTCGGGGCGTGGCGGTGGCCGATCGCTTCCAGGCCGTTCCCTTCGATATCGACGGCGTATTCTGGAGTGATCGCGGCGAGCGTTGCAGCTTTGACATCATGCTGGAGGAGTTTGGCCTCGCCTCGGCGGTGCTGGGTCGTCTCGCCACGATCGTGCGCGCCGCCGATACGGCGCGGCTCGACCTGGTGCCGGAATCCGCCGGTTTCCTGGCTGCCTCGCTGGGGCTATCGCGCATGTTCAATGACGATCTGGCACAACGCGATGCCGGTATGCTGCTCTATCACGCCTTTCTATCGCTGGTGCCGGGATGCAACCGAAGAAACCCATAACTGGCCGTCCCCGACGAGTAGGACCTGAGCGGCGGCCATGACGATCGCAGCGACGGACAAGGCGGTGCCAGCAGTGGCGGGCATGCCGACGCTCGGTGAAGCAACGAGGGTGTGGGCCTGGCCGCGATGATTGCAATGCTGCGCTTCAAGGTCGGGATGATCCCGACGCTTGCCGCCTGCGCGGCTGCGGGCCTCCTGCTGTAGAGGCTATCCTTCTGGGGGGCCAGAGCATCGCGCCGAAGAGTGGAAACCACGTTTCGGAGACATCCGATGCTACGCAAAGCGATCGTTCGCCGCCATGCATCCGGTCGGACGCATGGCGATCGTGTCAGCGCCGCGGCTGCTCGCCAGGCTCGATGATGCGGTACTCGGCATCGATGACCTCGACGCGCGCAGCACCCGGACGGACCGGAGCGAACGGATCGCGCTGGTCGAACCCGGCAGCCTTCAGCTTGCTCTTCAGGCGCCAGGCCGCGATCGCGCCGGCAGCAAGCACGACGGGAATGAGGATCAGGGCGAGGCTCGCTGCGAGGAGGAACAGCGTCACGCCAAGAACGAGGCTTGCTGCCACGGTCAGCCAGGAGGCCCAGCGCGGCATGCGAGTCCTCTGGCCGGCGAGCTGCTCGTAGAGATTGACGCGGATCATGTGGTCTCCATCCGATGGTTCCACATGAGAGATAGGAAGTGAATGCGGCGAAGGCGAGATGCCCTAGGCTTGCAATCGCCAATCGTAGAGCCAATCGAGACGATGGCGCATGCCATCGGGCCCAAGGCGGCGCATTGCGAAGTTGCGCGCGATAGTCCAGGGCCATTCCAAATGATAGGCCCGACCGTTGCTGCGGCTCGTGGCCTGGACGCGCCGGGCACGGTCCTGCCGGGCTGTCGCATAGGCCGCGAGCGCCGCCGGTAGCGCTGCGGCGCCGCCCTGCTGGAGATGAACCGTCAGTTCCTGCGTCAGGACGCCGGCATCCTCGATCGCCAGCGCGGCACCCTGCGCCATGAAGGGCAGGACCGGATGGGCGGCATCGCCGAGCAAGGCGATGCGCCCCTGTGCCATCGCTGCGGGCGGCCGGTCGAAGAGCGACCAGACCAGCCAGCGGGGCGCCGCTGTCGCAAGCTTGTGCAGCACGGGCTCGGCCTTGGTGAGATGAGCGGCGAGTTGCCCGGGCTCACCGTCGCGGGACCAACCCTCACGGGCCTCCTTCGCTTCGCGAATGACGACGAGATTGGTCTCGCGACCACCGGAGACAGGGTAATGCACGGCATGGCGGCCCGGGCCGAGATGCAGGGTCACGACGCCGGGCGCGGCGCGGCCGCCGGCGTTGGGTACCAGGGTCCGCCAGGCCTCATAGCCGGTGAAGACCGGCGGAGCGTTATCACCGATGAGTTCGCGGCTGCGCGACCAGAGCCCGTCGGCGCCGACCAGCGCCAGTGCCGAAATGGTCTCCAACTGGCCGGCTTCGGTCGCGAGCGTCGCGGTGATGCCGTCCGCGTTCTGGGCGATGTCGCGCAGGCCGCGGCCGACGATGAGCCGGATGCCGCGCAGGGAACGGGCGGCGTCGAGCAGCAGAGTGTGCAGGTCGGTTCGGCGTATGGTGCGGAAGGGTGTTCCGGAGCCGGCGGCGGTCATCGGCATTTCTGCCAGCGGAGAGCCATCCTGCCAGCGTCGCACAACGAGGCGTTCGGCAACCACAGAGGCGCGCTTGACGGCGAGGCCGAGATCGAGAGCTTCGAGAACATGCCCGGCATTTGGCGAAAGCTGGATGCCGGCACCGGTTTCCCCGAAGCCGGTGCGCTTTTCCGCGACCGTCACGGAGAAGCCGCGCCGCGCGAGTGCAATGGCGGCTGTAAGTCCGCCGATGCCGGAGCCGGCGATCAGGATATGGGGAGCGGACACGGCTGTCTTCGGCAATCGGATGCGCCAGAAACCGGAACGACCGGTCGCGATCGGAAGCGGCGGGCGCCTTGAACGCCGGCGCCCGTCACGCTGCCTTGGCTGCCTCGTGATGGGCGCATTCCGGCGGCGTGCAGGCGCCTGCCGACAGCGAGGGCTCGTATTTGAACAAGGTCGAGCAATAAGGGCAGATGATCTCGCCGTCTGAGCCCATGTCGAGGAAAACATGCGGGTGATCGAAGGGCGGCTTGGCCCCGATGCACATGAATTCCTTCGCGCCGACATGAATGACGGCAACGCCGGGCTGGTTATGGAAATGCGGGATGCCCGTATCGGCCATGGATCATGCTCTTGCGTTGATTTGCCCCACCTCTAACCCGTCACGCCGGCCCGCGCCAGTGTGCGCAAGCGCCTCAGGGCGCCCGGAAGCAGGCACCTGCAATCGATCCGGTGCGCGCGCTTTCCTCCCGGGTGAGCGTGTTTGACAGGACTTTTTGCCAGAGTCCGTCGCGCTTGAGGCCATCGATCGCGCAATTGCAGGCCTTCTCGCACACTTGCAGCGAGGTTTCGGCGCTGACACAGCTGCGCAGGCAGGAGATCAGAAACGGGCGCGCTTCCTGCTCGGGGCCGACGGCCAGCCGCATGACGATGAGCAGCACTCCGATGAAGATCGGCTGGTGCAGCAGGTAGACGCTGAGGCTGTGCCGCCCGCCCCAGGCGATGACGCGGGCCGGCAGCGAGCGCGCCTGCCAGTGGCTCCAGCTTCCCTGCCTGGCGAGCGCCATCTTTCCGAGAGCCATGCCTGCCAGCACGCATCCGAACCAGGGCACGATCGGTACGAAATCGGCGGTTGCCCCGGAGACATGAGCGAAGCCGAGCCAGAGCAGCCAGGGTTGATCGAGCATTTGCGGCGCAGGAAGCAGTGGCAGCGCGAATAACAGGGCGCTGAACAGGAGCAGGACAGCGGCCGGCAGTCGCAGGAAGGGCAGGGCGAGCACGCTGGAGAGCGCGATATTGTGGAGGATGCCGAAGTAGATGAAGCTCTCCGGCATGGCGAACCAGGTCGCGATCGTGACCAGCGCCGCGGCGCCTACGACCATGGCCAGCCGGCGGAAATAGGCGGACAGGTTCACGCCCCTGCGCGTCGCCAGCACCAGGCTGAAGCCGACGATGGTCAGGAAGGACCCTGCGATCAGGCGCGCGAAGGCGCTCCAGCCGGGATGGGCGGGGACATCGGTTGCAATCAGGTCAAAATGGGAAAGATCATAGGCGAAGTGGTAGACGAACATCGCCAGCAGAGCGAGGCCGCGGGCAAGATCGACAAGGTCGATCCGGCGGCGTGGAAGCGACGATGTCGGGGCCGTCTCAGCGTGGCTCATATCAGCCTTCATAGGCAAGCGGCGGAAACACAGCTACACAAAGTCGCTCCTGCATGGCAGGTGAAGACCCCCCGCAGCTTCCGCGACGTGCCATGCAGAAATTCTCCTCGGACGGCGTCAATCTCGCCTTCATCGACCTCGCCCCGACCAATGACGCGCCGCGCGGCGAGAGCATCATCCTGGTCCATGGCTTTGCCTCCAGCCACATGGTCAACTGGGTCAATACGCAGTGGACGAAGACATTGACCCATGCGGGTTACCGTGTCGTTGCGCTCGACAATCGCGGCCACGGCCAGAGCGACAAACCGCATGAGCCGGAGGCCTATTCCTCGCACATCATGGCGGAGGATGTGCGCCGCCTGATGGATCACCTCGAGATCGCGCGGGCGGACGTGATGGGTTATTCGATGGGCGCGCGCATCTCGGCCCATCTCGCGCTTGCCCATCCGCAGCGCCTGCGTTCGCTGCTGCTCGGCGGGCTCGGCATTCATCTTGTCGAGGGCGTCGGCCTGCCGCTCGGCATTGCGGATGCGATGGAGGCTCCCTCGCTCGATGTCCTGAGCGACCCGATGCAGCGGATGTTCCGTGCCTTTGCGGACGCCAACAAGAGCGATCTCAAGGCACTCGCAGCCTGCATTCGCGGGTCGCGGCAGACGCTCACGCCAGACGAGGTCGGCCGCATCGCGATGCCGACCCTGGTCAGCGTCGGAACCAAGGACGATGTCGCGGGCTCCGGGCAGGAACTCGCGGCTCTCATTCCGAATGCGGAGGCTTTCGCGATCGAGGGGCGCGATCACAACCTCGCAGTTGGGGACAAGACCCACAAGCAGGCCGTGCTCGATTTCCTCAGATGGCTCTGAGCCGACGATTTCATCGCCCCGCGATGACATGCCGGCGGATGCAACGGTTTGGGGCGGATATCCCAGGTTTGATGCCGGTTTCCCTGCGGTCCAGGCAGGGCAAGGCAGCGTTCTTGTTTGGCATTGCAGCATGGCGCCGTGCTAGAGTGCGGTTCTGAAACACACCGTATTCCGGAGAACGATCATGCCGTCAGGGCGCTCCGTCGTAGAATCGCGCCACCCGGTCACCGGGCTCGACAGGGTCGATCCGGTTTGGACTCGGCTGCGGCGCGAGGCCGAACAGGCGCTCGGCATCGAGCCAGCGCTGGGCAGCCTGATTCTGTCGTCGATTCTCAACCAGCCGAGTTTCGAGGCGGTGGTCGGCCATCGCGTGGCGGCGCGGCTCGCGCATCCCGCTCTCGGGGCGGATCTGATCGAGCAGGCCTTTGCCGAGGCCATCGCTGCCGACCCCGAGATCGCCCAGGGCATGCGCGCCGATGTTCTTGCGGTGCTCGACCGTGACCCGGCCTGCAAGCGGCTGATCGAGCCCGTGCTGTTCTTCAAGGGCTTCCACGCCCTGCAGGGCCACCGGCTGGCGCATTGGCTGCTCAACCAGGGGCGTCGCGATTTCGCGCTTTATCTGCAGAGCCGTTCCTCCGAAGTATTCCAGACCGACATCAATCCCGCGGCGCGCATCGGCAAGGGCATTTTCCTCGACCATGCAACGGGCCTCGTGGTCGGCGAAACGACTGTGATCGAGGATGACGTCTCGATGCTGCAGGACGTGACGCTGGGCGGCACCGGCAAGGAGAGCGGCGACCGCCATCCGAAGATCCGCAAGGGGGTCCTGATCGGCGCCGGCGCCAAGATCCTCGGCAATATCGAAGTCGGCAAATGCGCCCGTGTCGCAGCCGGTTCAGTCGTGCTGACTGCGGTGCCGCGCAACACCACCGTTGCCGGCGTACCCGCAAAGGTAGTCGGGGAAGCGGGCTGCGCCGAGCCGTCGCGCTCCATGGATCAGATTCTCGCCGGCGACTGCGGCGCTCACATCTGAGCACCAATCCGTCCTGACGCCTGCAGCCAATCCGCGACCTCCTGGCGGCGGGGGTGACCTTGTGCCGGCAACAGCAGGGTCATCCGGTCCGGTGTCGTCAACGCAGGTCCAAGCGGCGCGACCAGCCGACCATCGGCAAGATAGGGCTGGAGCAGGCTGAGCCGGCCCATCAGCACGCCAGCACCCGACAGCGCAGCATCGAGCGCGACGCTGTAGAGCGAGAATGACGGGCCACGCGCCGGATCGACGCTCTCACCGGCGTCGATGGAGGCCAGCCAGCGCGCCCAGTCGCCGCGCCAGACCGCGTCGTGCAGCAGGGTCTCATCAGCGAGGCCGGCAACGGTCTGGAGCCGGGATGCGACGGCGGGAGAGCAGACCGGTGTGATCGCATCAGGGTCGAGCACGAGCGCCGATGGAGCCGCCTTGCCATCCCCAAGATAGAAGATTGCGATGTCGCAAAGCTCGTGCCTTGTGTTCGGTGGTTGCTCCATGGCCGAGACCGAGACCTGCAATCCGGGGAACGCTTGCTGAAGCCCGGCAAGACGCGGTGAGAGCCATAGCTGGGCGATGCAGGGCAGGGCGGCGATGGTGAGCGTGCGGCTCTCATGCCCTCCGCCCAGTTCCAGCATCGACGATGCCAGCAGATCAAAGCCGCGGCTGAGGCGCGGCAGCGCCGCACGGGCAGCCGGCGTCAAGGCGACACCTTGTGGCAACCGCCGGAACAGCTGGACCCCGAGCGCTGCCTCCAGCTGTCGGATCTGCTGCGTCACCGCGCTAGCCGTCACTCCGAGTTCCTCTGCTGCCTTGGCAAAACTCTCGCAGCGCGCGGCGGCCTCGAAGGCACGTAGCGCGTTGAGTGGGGGCAGACGGGGGCGTGGTGGCGTCACGGGCATGGCGACCTGTCGGAGCCTTAGATTTTCTCTGTCTTGCGGCGACGATAACTCGTTTGCGCCACCTGCGGCAAACGGCTCCAATCACGGCGTACCGCGCGTTGCGGTTCGACCGGATGGAGAAACGGACATGGCGGCGTTGGGCAGGCGCGACTGGGTGCCAGCGGCAAGCGAGGACTACGTGCTCACGGTCGCCGAGACCGTCGCCCTGCAGGATCTCGATGCGACCGAGCGGTCGATCCAGGCGTTGACGACGGAGAACCGCGCGATCCACGAGCGCGATTGCGTCAATCTCAACCCCGCAACCAATATCATGAACCCGAAAGCGGAGGCGGCGCTCTCGGCCGGCCTGGGCGCGCGGCCTTCGCTCGGTTACCCCGGCGACAAATATGAGATGGGGCTCGAGGCGATCGAGAAGATCGAGATCATTGCCGCGGAGCTCGCGGCACAGGTCTTTGGTGCCCGCTACGCAGAAATCCGGGTGCCGTCGGGTGCCATCGCCAATCTCTATGCCTTCATGGCGGTGGCGAAGGCGGGGGACTGCATCATCGCTCCACCGGGCGATATCGGCGGGCATGTCACTCATCATGGCGCTGGCGCGGCCGGGCTTTACGGCGTCATCACCCATCCCGCGCCGGTCGACGCGCTGAACTACACGGTCGATCTCGGCAGGCTGCGTGAGGACGCATTGCGTCTCCGCCCGAAGCTGATCAGCATCGGCGGCAGCCTCAACCTGTTCGCGCATCCGATCCGCGAGATCCGCGCCATCGCGGACGAGGTCGGAGCGATCGTGCTGTTCGATGCCGCCCATATGTCCGGCATGATCGCCGGCCATGCCTGGCAGCAACCACTGCAGGAGGGAGCGCATCTGATGACGATGAGCACCTACAAGAGCCTGGGCGGTCCGCCTTCGGGCCTGATCGTCACCAATGACGCCGACCTTGCCAGGAAGCTCGATGCCATCGCCTATCCCGGTCTGACCGCCAATTTCGACGCGGCAAAATCGGCATCTCTCGCCATTACGCTGCTCGACTGGAAGGCGCATGGCCGCGCCTATGCGCAGATGATGGCGCAGACCGCGAAGGCGCTGGCCGATGCCCTTGTCGAACGGCAGGTCCCGGTCTTCGCGCGCGATCGCGGCATCACGACATCGCATCAGTTCGCCATCGAGGCGGCCCCCTACGGCGGCGGGCAGGCGGCCGCGAAACGGCTGCGCGAGGTCAACATCCTGAGTTGCGGGATCGGCCTGCCGATCGCGCCCGTCGCAGGCGATGTCAACGGCCTGCGGCTCGGGACGCCCGAGATCGTGCGCTTCGGCATGACAGCTGCCGACATGCCGGAGCTCGCCGGCTATATCGCTGAAGGTCTGAGCGGAGCTCGGCCCGCCGGGGCCGTTGCACGGGATGTCACGGCCTTGCGCAGCCGCTTCACGAAGCTGCACTTCATGCGCTGACGAGTGGCGGCCGGCGGGCAGGTGCGTACCGGCGCCGAAACCTCATGCGCCGGCCCGAAGCGTCGAACGCGGTTTCGGACCGATGCAAACACGGAGGATCAGCTCATCGGACCGGATACGAGACCCGGGGCGATGAGCTAGCCGCTGCGCTTCGCATAGCGATCAAGCATCTCGGCGCGCAGCGCAGCCTCGGAGACGAGATGCGCGCCGCCGAGCCAGATCGACTCGATTGCGCCGGTGCTGTCGCGGACCAGGCGTGCTGTCTCACCCGGGCTGTTGAAGCCCGACGCCTTGCTCAGGCGACCCTGGTCAGGAGCCTCGACCGCGATCTCTCCCGCGTCGAGAAAGGGCGTGAAGAGGGCCGGGCTGGCGCAGAGCACCTTGTTGCCGACGGGGACGAGATCGCCGCAGGCCCAGATGCTCCACCAGCGCCCAACCCAGCCTTCGGTCTCGGGTGAGGGGCCACCTTCATCGGAAAATGTCCGGACGATGTGGAGGATGCCGTCGAGCCATTGATGGGCCAACCCGTCAATGGCATTGGTCAGGACCGAGATCGTCAGGTCCTGCTTCGGCAGGACGACGGTACGGGTGATGAAGCCCTGGAAACCACCGGAATGGCCGAACCATTTCCAGTCGCCATGTCCGCCGGAAATCGTGCCAAGGCCGTAATGGCGGCCAAGACTGGCTTCGTCGTCGGGCCAGAGACGGCGGCTCATCTCGCGGCGACTGAGCGCAGACAGGATGCTGCGCTCTGCCTGCGGTGAAAGCTGCGCGAAGTAACGCGCGACGTCTGCGGCAGTAGCCACGAAGCCGGCGGCGGAGGTCATGGCGTGTCCGGGGTTGTCTCCGGGAATGACCACCCTGCGCCCAAGAGGCATTCTGGGGCTATGACCCTTGGCCATGGGGCGGTCTGCCCAGAGCCCGATATCAGGGCGGGTTTCGCTGAGTTGCGCAGGTGCGACGACCTCGGCGGCAATCCAGTCACGATAGGCCTGGCCCGTCACGGCTTCGATGACGAGGCCGAGAAGGCCGAAGCCATGGTTCGAGTATTTGAAGCGCTGCGAGGGCGGAAAGGGCTGCGCAACCGAGAGATCGGCGAGCAGCTCGTCCTTGCTGAGATAGGGCTTGCGGTCGAAGAACTGGCCGTTGTCGGCGCCATCTCGGGTCAGGCCGGCGCTGTTCGAGAGCAGTTGCGCCAGGGTCACGGCGGCGACGTCAGGATGCAGGCCGGTGACAAAGCTGCCGACCTTGTCATCGAGCCTGATGCGGCCCGCCTCGACCAGTCGCAGGATCCCGGCTGCCGTGAACGTCTTGGAATGCGAGGCGATGCGAAAGCCGTGGCGCGGCGTCAACGCTTCTCCGGTCTCGATGTCGGCGCTGCCGAAGGCAGCCTCCAGGACGATCTTCTGGCCGCTCGCGATGGCCACGGCGCAGCCCGGCTGATCGTGATGGCGGCGCTGGAATTCGAGCCAGCTCGAGACATAATTCAGGGCAGCGGGCAGCCAGGGCGTCATCGGGCAATCCATCATTGGCGATGTGGGGGATGGAACATGGCACGATCACCGCGAGGGCGGCAGATATGCAGGAGCAAGCGCTGCCATGCGAGCGTGACGCAGCGCGAGGCCCGGATCTCAGGTTGAACGCGGGCGTGACAGCGTTTCGCTTGCCCTCGCAGCCCGGCCATGGCATCCGTCCCGCCACTCTGAAAGGACCAACCAGTGGACAAGACAGAACTCGCCAAGCTCGAAGCCTATCTTCGGCGCACCTTCGCCAATCATGGCATCAGCGTGCGGGCGCGCATGAAGAAGACCGATTCCGCCGAGGTTTATCTGGGTGAAGAGTTCATCGGCATCATCCATGTCGACGACGAGGATGGCGACCGCTCGTTCAACTTCACCATGGCGATCCTCGACGTCGATCTCGAAGGCTGAGGGCCATCAGCGGCTCAGCGCATCATCCCATCGATGGTGCGCCTGACGCCGCCGACCATCAGCTCCCAGTCGGCGATGACGGCGCGCGGGAAGCGGATGTTCACGTCAAGTCCGCGATGCCGGAAGGTGACGCGGCAGAGTTCGTCGAGAGGGGCGGGGCCGGTGTTCACCGGGCAGCGCGCTGCAAAGCCTCGCCCATCCGGGACCGAAACGTAGAGCTCGTCGCCCTCATAGGGTGAGCCCTTGCGGAACCCGCGTACGACAAGCCCGCCCGGATTGGACCAGACCGTCGGAGTCAGGAAGCGGGCATAGACCGAGAGCTGTGTCGCCGGCTCGTTGACCTTGTCGGGCGGGCTCAACGTGACCAGTAGCTTGCGTCGGCTTTGGGCGGTCACGGGACCGAAACTCGGCCAGTCGAGACGCAGCCGGGTCATGCCGACCACCCGCTCGCTGTCTTCCTGTTCGGAGCCGGCCAGATCCTGGGGAACCAGAAGCGAGACCTGGCCGACGCGCGCCGGCTGGTGCTGGGTCACAGGAGCTGCCGCCAGGCGATGGCCGTAGAGAGCGTATCCGGTTGCTGCGGCGGCAACCAGCAGGATCGCGCCGGCCGCCTTCCAGAGCGCGCCGTCAGCGCGAGGCAGGGGCGGCGGCGGCCGATTCAGGCGTGCGCGGACCACGGTCGTGAGGCCGGCGGCGCGTTGGGGCGAATGGTGCGCGTATGCGGTCAAGATCCAAGCACCTCGATAACAGGTGCCAGTGACTGAATCAGACGCGCCTTAATGCTCCGTAAACCATGCGGATTGCGCGAGGATTGCCGCGCGGCGCAAGGGTTAACCATCGCTAACGAGATTTCTTCACACTTCGTAAACCATGCGGCACAGTGCAGGTGCGTTCTCGCCCGGAGCCGTGACGTTGCGTATCGAACCCGCTGCCGTCGAGGCACTCCAGTCCCTGTTCATCGGCTTTGCCTTTGCCGGGCTGATGGCGAGCGCCTTCGAGCTGTTCACCGAGAAGCGTGCTGATTTTCAACTGCTGCAGACGGGAGGGTTGGCCGCGGTCGCGAGCGTGCCGGTCGTCGTCTTCAGCGCGCCGTTTCTCATCCTTCGCAATACCGTGAGGGGCCGCCGCAGCGATGGCCGGCCCTTTGCCTTCGTCATGCTGGCGAGCATGGCGGCGTCTCTCTGGAGCGTCGCCTCGGGGCGCGTGGTGCTCGACCTGCTGCATTACGTCGGCGGCGCTTGACGGGGCGGCCGGCCGACCTGCAATCCTCGCGGCAGGTTTGCAGAAGGATGATCCGCCCATGCCGCTCTATTCGCTCGACGGGACTGCCCCCGAATGCCCCGCCGCAGGCCAGTGGTGGCTTGCGCCCGATGCGCATGTGATCGGCAGGGTGAAGCTCGCAGCCGGCGTCGGAATCTGGTTCGGCGCAGTGCTGCGTGGCGACAATGAATGGATCGAAATCGGCGAAGGCAGCAATATCCAGGAGGGCTGCGTCCTGCACACCGATATGGGCTCRCCGCTGCGCGTCGGAGCCGGCTGCACCATCGGCCACCGGGCGATCCTGCATGGCTGCATCATCGGAGAGAACAGCCTGATCGGGATGGGCGCGACGGTACTGAACGGCGCGAAAATCGGCCGCAACAGCCTGGTCGGCGCCAATGCTCTCGTGACCGAGGGCAAGGAGTTTCCGGAGAACTCGCTGATCGTCGGGTCTCCCGCCCGCGCCATCCGCACGCTCGACGAGGCGGCGATTGCCGGCATTGCAGGCTCGGCCCGTGCCTATGTCGCGCGCTGGAAGCAGTTTGCCGTCGGGCTCAAGCAGATCGGCTGAAGCAGCGGCCCGAAGGGCGGATTGCGGTTTTCAGGAAGGCCGGCGCACACGCAGAAGTTCAGATCCTCGGTCCGGGTACGATATCTGGTCCGATCATCCAACCGCACCGGCCAGGGCCGGAAACGAGACGGGCCGACGCCTCGGGGGGAAGCGTCGGCCCTATGGCGAAACCCGGCCTGGGGACGGGGTGGGGTGGGGACGTGACCGAGCCTCGCCGTCCATGTGGCCGCGGCAGCCTGGTGCTGCGGCCAATCTTGTTCGTCTTCAGCGAGCCGAAGCGACAGTCGGCGTCGAGAGTCCGCCGAGCGAGGTCCAACCCGTCTGATACTGCGACTCGCGCTTGACGTAGACGTAGCCGGTCTGGCTCCACGGCAGGATCGCGTTGCGCTTGTTGTCGAGCACATAATCACCGCGATCCGTACGGATCATCAGCACGGCGTGGCCGGCATTTTCCTCGTCGATCACGACGGTCATCAACATGGCGCGACGGGGCACACCGGCTTCGGCAAGACGCTTGCGCTTGAGCAGGGCGTAATCCTCGCAGTCGCCCTTGCCGTCGGTCGGGATGTCCCAGCGATCGACGACGCCCCAGTGGTCCTGGTCCGTGATCGCTTCGATCTCCCGATTTGTCTTGTTGTTGAGAGCAATAATCGTCTTCCAGAGCTTTGGCGTCATCTCGACACGCTCGGGCTCCTGAGTATTGACCGCGCATTCGACCGGATTGCGCTTGCAGAAATCCGTCCAGGCATAAGGCGCCCGGGCATCGCCCGAAGCTGCAATCGGCATGGCGGCGGCCGGTAGAGCCGCAACCTGTTGGGCCTGAACCGATGAAATTCCAGCAACTGCGATCAGCGCAGCCAGAACTGTACCCCGATGAATAGAAAGCATGTCGTCCCCTTTCCTGTCCCTGGGGCAGACGATGCGTGAGGCAGATGGATGTCGCTTGAAATGGAAACAAGCAATTTTATGTAATCAGGCGCTACGTATTCGGATCATCTGACAGTATAAATCAACGCCAAATGCCGAAGTAAGAAATGTGAGCGCTGCGTTCTCGATTCGTTAACTGTGGCAGGTCTGAATGTTGTGGGCAGGTTTCATTAACGCTGTGGGGAAACGCGACGAGGCGCGCCCCCGACTGAGGGCAGCGAGCTGTCCCTCATGTCACACTCCGCTCAGGCGAGGCGTACGGCCGGAATCCGTAGACGAGCCCATGTGGGGGGCGCTCCGGCATGGCGCTTGGATTTCAGCGCGTCGCCCCGACGCCGCACGTTGAGACATCGACGGGCTGACACCCCGGCCTAGGTCCCGAAACAGCCAGACCACGCTGACGCCCGGGCGTCATGCATGAGACGATGTCTTGAAAGAGAGAGGGGGCGATGGGCCGCCCGGATCAGAGCTCGAGATTCTCGTCGAGCACATCGGCAGAGAGCGGGAAGCGGAACTCCGCCGCGTAGCCGCCATCGAACCGGCGGACGACCTTGGCTGCCGTGCCGCCGATCTTGACCGGCGTGTTGATCGGTAGTTGCTGCTCGGTTGAAAAGGCGACGCCCGACAACGAGATGTCGATCACCCGCACGACGTGCTCCGAACCGTCATCGAGCGTCAGCATCGAGCGGGGATTGCGCGGAATGATGCGCTCGTGACGCCGATCCTCCGGCAGTCCCAGTTCATCGCGATTGGCCAGCCATGTCAGCTGGGCGGTGAATTTCTCGCGCTTGCGGCTGGTCGCGGTGATGGTCATCGCGAAGCCTTCCAGCGTGGTGCGGACGGCAATGCCCTCAATACGGCCGAGATGTTCGAGATAGACGATGACCCGCTCGCCGGGATGGGCCTTGGCGGGGGCGACGAGATGCAGGCCGCCCGGGGAGATGTCGACCGTCTGGCAAGGGTATTCCATGCGGTTCGGAAGCATGTAGCGTCCGAGCAGCACGACCTTCATACGCTGATGCCGCCTGCGCTCGACAGGGCGGATGGCCGGACGGGAGGTGTGCTGCGCACTAAGCATCGGATCAGCCTGATTTGGGCCGACCCTAGCGGCGGGAGGGTTAACGATACGTTAGATCTTCAGTTTCTGCCGCCCGGAAGGACCAGGAATTTTGGCGGCATGACGCGTGCAACGGGTTCAGGCGCACGCTGGCTATGGGCCGACGGCCACAGCATCCGGAGCGAGATCATGCGCATGGAGGCCAAGGTGTCGAGCCCAAGCCATTCCGGCGTCAGGGCGGGCGAGAGCGCCCCGAGAACGCGTGCATGGGTCCGACCGCGATAGCGCAGCGGCAGCAACAGCAGTTCGAGATAGACCGGAGAGCCGTTCATGGTCTCGGCCGAGAGGCCAGCGACGGCGCCGGCGGATTCATCCATCACGGTTTGCACGAGGCGGCGCATTTCGCCCTGGGCTTCCACGTCCGGCCAGAGTGCGGCAAAGGCGCGTCCGCGCAGTTCGCTGCCGAAGAGCGCACAGAGCCGCGTGCCGGCCAGCCGAAAGACGGGCCCGATCGGCTCATTCTCGAGAACGAACGTGTCGGCGAGGGCATGACGCAGCGCACCTGGCTCGATCTCGCCCCGTTCCGGCGCGGAACGCTCGCCGCGCAGCACGTCCCAGTAATCGAACACAAGGCGGGTGCTCATGTTTTTCATTCTGACATCCTGTCCTGTCTGCGTACGCCGCAAGTCCGAATACGTGTCGTAAGGACACATATTCGTCAGAGCGCGGGACGTTTCGGTCCCTGCCGAATCGCGAGACGCAGTGGGCATGCCGTCTTGCCATGGGGGGCGGACAGGACGACGGGCGCAGGCTCGTTAGGGTTAACGAAATCTTAGCATTGTGGATAACCCGTTAAAATGCTTATCAAATGCAAGCCAATTCGAGGGCCGGCCGCGAGGTGGGCCCTGGGGTCATTCGGGGTGAATGGGGGGCGTGACCGTGCTGCCGATGCTTCGCGCAGCGGCAGGGCCACAGCCGAGAAGGGGGAGGGCCGGTGGCTCTCCCCTTTTTCATTCGGCCCGCGCAAAAGGAAGCATCGGCCGGCTTGCGTCGCAGGTGCAGCTTCGGCAAGGGTTGCGTAGCATGTCCCAGATTCCTGCCGGCCCGTCGGCCCCGCCAGAGCGCGAACCGATCCTGAACCTGCCATCCGCCGTCGTCTGGCTGATCGCCGCACTCGCGCTGATCCAGGCCGGGCGCTCCGTGCTGTCGGAATATGACGACTTCGTCCTGATGTCCTGGCTCGCTTTCGTGCCGGCACGGCTGAGCCTCTGGCTCGACCCCAGCCGTGCGCAGGACATGCTCGCCGAGTTGACGCAAAGGATGGCCGGGCAGGATCTGGCGGACCGGTTGCAGCTTGTGCGGTTGCTGATTGCCGATGGCGGCCCACGCCTCTGGACCTTGCTCACCTATGGTCTGCTGCACGGCTCCTGGGTGCATCTGCTATCAAATGTCGTCTGGCTTGCGGCCTTCGGCAGTCCGGTGGCGCGTCGCCTCGGAACCGGGCGCTTTCTCAATCTGATGGCGCTTTCGACGATCGGCGGCGCTCTGCTGCACTGGTGGTCACGCGATCTCGATGTGCTGCCTTTGGTTGGCGCCTCGGCGGCCGTTTCAGGGGCGACTGCCGCCGCGATCCGCTTCGTCTTCGCACCTGGCTTGCGCTTTGGTGGGTTGGCGGATGACGCCGTGGTGCGCTCGATTCCTGCGGAACCTTTCGGGCATCTCTGGCGCAATCCACGCGCCCTGATCTTCATCGTGATCTGGTTCGCCACGAATTTCCTGTTCGGCGCCGGGCTGGTTCCGATCCTGGGCGAGGACACCAGCATTGCCTGGGAGGCGCATATCGGCGGCTTTCTCGTCGGACTGCTGCTGTTCCCGCTGCTCGATCGCGGCGCGGTACGGCGCTGAGGGGGCCCGAAGCCGCCAATCTGCCCGCGGCTTCGCGCCATTCGCCTTGCCGTCGCCCCGGTCTTCGCCCACACTCCCGGTTCTGCGAAGGGCTTGCGACGGCCTCTTTGGCGACTTGACCCGTCATCGGCCGGGCAACGCTCCCGTTGATTTCGCGCGCCAGGGCGATGGTGCGCCAAACAGGAGGAACGCGTTCATGAACGTCGCGCAGATTCTCGGTAACAAGGGGCACGATGTCATCTCGGTGCAGCCGCATCGTACGCTCGCCGAGGCAATCCGCACGCTTGGCGAGAAGCGTATCGGCGCAGTCGTGGTCGCTGGCGCCGACGGCAGCTTGCTCGGAATCCTGTCCGAAAGAGACATCATCCGCGCTCTTGCCGAAACTGGGACGGCCGCATTGGAGAGCCCGGTCTCGCGGATCATGACGGCCAAGGTCGTTACCTGCCGCCATGAGACCAGCGTTGATGAGTTGATGGAGCTGATGACGGTGGGCCGCTTCCGCCATGTTCCGGTGCTTGAGAACGGGCGGGTCACGGGGATCGTCTCGATCGGGGACGTCGTGAAGCACCGTGTCGCCGAGATCGAGGCCGAGAGCCGGGCCATGCGGGATTACATCGCGATGGCCTGAGGCCGGTCTGCCCTGCAGAGCGAGCAGCCCGGATCAGTCGGCCGCGATGTGATTGCTCGCGACCATGGCCGCGATCTCGTCGAGCGCGCGCCGTGCGGCGACGCGGCCGAGTTCCATGGCCTCATCGGCCCGATGGAAATCGAACAGGCCGACCTTGGCGAGCTTGGGCCCGATCATGACGTCGGGCGGATCGCCGGCCAGCCGCGAGCGCGAGATGCGATCCTGGGTGATGTTGAAGGCATCGACCATCACGCCGGCGAGCCCGGGCTGATCGTTGCTGGCGCGGCCAAGGAAGCCGCGCATGCGCCGTGCCGCACCGCTGATGCCGTCCAGCCAGCGCGAAGTCGGGCGAATGTCGAGCTCGGGCAGGGGTTCGGGGTCCGGATCCGAGCTGTGGTTCTGGATGGTGGTGCCGCGTCCCGAGAGGTCGCTGTTGAGGTTGACGCAGATCACGACATCGGCGCCAAGCGCGCGTGCGGCGGTGACTGGCACAGGGTTGACCAGGGCGCCGTCCATCAACCAGCGCCCGCCGAGCTTCACCGGATCGAAGACGCCGGGCAGCGCGTAGGAGGCACGCAGGGCCTCGACGAGTGGGCCATGGGTCAGCCAGATTTCGTGGCCCGTGCCGAGTTCTGTCGCCACTGCGACGAAGCGCTGCGGCAGGGCCTCGATGCGGATGCCGACAAGGTCGCGTTCAAGCAGGCGCTTCAGGCGACCACCGGAGATGAGGCCCGCGCCACCGATGTGGAAGTCCATCAGTCCGACGACACGGCGCTTGGTCAGGCCCATCGCGAATTCGGTCAGCGCCGGCAGCTTTCCCGCGGAAAAGCAGCCGCCGACCACGGCGCCGATCGATGTTCCGGCAATGACATCGGGGGCGAAGCCCGCTTCCGTCAGGACCTCGATTACGCCGATATGGGCCCAGCCGCGCGCAGCTCCACCACCGAGAGCAAGGCCGATCCTTGGTCTGCTGCTGCGCCGCAGCAGCGGTTCGATACTAAGGTCATTCATAGAGGCCACGCCGCCGCCCATTCCAAAGGCCCGTCGAGCAATACCATCCCATAACATGATCCCGACCCTCCGCGGGTGGATCATCGTCTCGCGAGAAAGTGAGGAGAACCTGAATCACACGCGCGACGGTTGCGCCTAACAAGCGGATTTGACAGAAAAATGTTAGATTGGTGAAAGGATTGCCAACGCGGCCCTGCATCACGTGGCGAGCAAGGTGAGAGGTTCGACTGCGGCATCGCGCAGCGGCTTCACCCGGTAAAAGCACGAGTGCCGGCCCGTGTGGCAGCACCCGCCATCGCCCGCGACCTTCACCTTCAGCCAAATGGCATCCTGGTCGCAGTCGACGCGCATCTCGAGGATGGTCTGGACCTGTCCGGAGGTGGCGCCCTTGTGCCAGAGCTCCTTGCGCGAGCGCGACCAGTACCAGGCTTCCCCCGTCGCGATGCTGCGTTGAAGGGCTTCGGCGTTCATATGGGCGACCATCAGGAGTTCGCCCGTCTCGGCGTCGGTCGTCACGCAGGTGACGAGGCCGCTGGTGTCGAAGCGCGGCGCCAGCGTCGTGCCTTCCTCGAGCGCATGCTTGTCGGACAAAACGGGGAAGCTGGACATTGGCGGCTCCGCAGCAGGACAGGGCGCATCTCGCGAGGCGCCCCTTATCATGGTGGCGGTGGTTATCGCCAATGCTGCGTCGCGCCAATCCTACAGGCCAGGTGACTTGACCATGGTGAAGAAGCGGACCTGTTCGGCAGGGTCCTTGAACACGCCGGTATATTGCGTGGTCAGCGTCGATGAGCCTTGCTTCAGCACGCCCCGCATCGACATGCACATGTGCTCGGCCTCCACCAGAACGGCGACGCCGCGCGGTTCGAGCGCCTTGTCGATGATCCGGGCAATCTGCGCCGTCATGGCCTCCTGGGTCTGGAGGCGCCGAGCGTAGACATCGACGATGCGGGCCAGCTTCGACAGGCCGACAACGCCCTTCGCGGGGTAGTAGCCGATATGCGCCTTGCCGACGAAAGGCACCATGTGGTGCTCGCAATGCGAATGGAAGGGGATGTCGCGGACGAGGACCATGTCCTGATAGTTGTCGACCTCCTCGAAGACCCGGTCGAGGATCTCGTCGGGATTTTCGGAGTAGCCCCTGTAGAATTCCTTGTAGGCCTTGGCGACGCGCTGCGGCGTTTCAAGCAGGCCTTCGCGGGAGGGGTCGTCGCCCGCCCACAGAAGGAGGGTACGCACAGCCTCCTCGGCCTGCTCCTGGGTCGGACGCCTGTCTGGAAACTTGTCAGCGGAGGGGCTGAGAGCCCTCTCGACGGACAAGGACTTAACCACAGGGATCATGTGGTGCCTCCCGTTACGGTTCGTGTCCCAAGGCCTAGCGATGCAGATTCGGCGGGTCGCCGTGACATCGCGTCGCCTCGTAAGAATTGCGACAAGTTCTGCTCCTGCGGCATCATCGGGCGCCACCCATCTCCCGCACGCAGGCGTTCCACCCTATATTGGAACCGCGCGCCGGTCATTCCAGAGCCGGCGAGGACCAAGTCATGCTGAGCGACGTCTACAACAAACGCATCCTGGAACTGGCAGGAAACATCCCGCTGCTCGAGCGATTGCCGACGCCGGACGCGACTGCGACCGCGCATTCCAGGCTGTGCGGCTCCACCGTCACCGTCGATCTGACGATGGACGGCGATGTCGTCACCGGCTTCGGGCATGACGTCAAAGCCTGCGCGCTTGGGCAGGCGTCCTCCTCGATCATGGCGCGCCAGGTCATCGGGTCCACGGCCGGCGAACTTCGCGCGGTTCGCGAGCAGGCGCGTGCGATCCTGAAGGAGAATGCCGAGCCGCCCGCGGGCAAGTGGAGCGATCTCGCCGTTCTGGTGCCGGTGCGCAACTATAAGGCACGCCATGCCTCGACCATGCTGACCTTCGATGCCGTGGTCGACGCGATCGGTCAGATCGAGGCGGCGCGCGAGGCCGCGGCGCCGGCAGCCAAGGTTGCGGCGCTCAGGTGAGCCCCAGCGACTTTCGGATTTCGGGACGTGTTTCGTCGAAGCGCTGCCTGAAGGCTCGGTCCGCCAGAAGCGCATCGGCAACGTGTCGGCCGACCTTCTCGCCCGCCACGAGGTCGCTGGCATAATGGAAGCCGCAAACCAGCCGGCTCTCGCCATAGCTTGTGACGCGCTCCGCGAACTTGTCCTTCAGCTCCGGGGCAGCATCGCTGAGCAGTGCGGCATAGAGTGCGGCAGTCGCGGCATGGCCGGCGGGGAAGGAGGTCCCTTCCGGCCTGCCGCCGGGGCAGGGCTTGACCCTGACCTTGTTCCACATCGCAAAGGGCCGCGTCCGCGACGTCAGGCGGCGCACGCTGAGGAGCACGATGCCGAGTTCGATATTCGCTTCGCGAAAAAGCAGGCGAACCTCGCGGTGCTCGGAGAGGTGGGCGTCGATTCCCATGCCTTCGAGAAAGCGATTGAGCGTCTGATATTGATCCGCGATCGCGGCTTTCTCGCGCTCCGGCGTCCGATTCAGCGTGATCTGAAGAACCTCTTCGAACTCCTTCCTGTGCTCGGGCGAGTTCATTGCCGGGGGCAGGCCGATGATCTTGGCGACATCGATCTTGCCGGGCTCAAGCCAGAGGAGGCTGTTCCGCTGCTGGGCAGGCGCTGATGTCAGCGACAAAAGCAAGGCAGCGGGAACCAGAATGGAGGTCGCGCCGATGCGGAAACGGGAGGCCGATCGCGGAGCGGAGCAAAGCATGAGCGAATCTCAAAATGAAACAGGTAATGACGAAGAATGATGAAATGACATCGGTGCGCGTGTTGTCACGTCTTTTTGCGCGTGCACCACGTTCTGGCGCGCATTGGTTGATCCGCGGTTACCAGCTGAGCATCTCGATGCTGATTGGACGCCAATGCCGGCATTGGCCGAGCTGCTCGAGTTACACGGATGAGGCGATCCAGCGCTTCGGGCTCTGGCGCGGTGGCTGGATCGGTGCCGCGCGGATCTGCCGCTGTACGCCGCTCGGCACCAGCGGCATCGATCTCGTCTGCGAGGAATTGCCGCCGAACTCCGCCTGGTACCAGCCCTGGTCCTATGGTCGCTGGCGCGGCGTGAATGCCCCGCCTCCGCTCGACGAGTGATCCTGCTACATCGATTGCCTGCGGCTGCCGGCTGGTATAGGCGAGGCGGGCGAAATCGGCTCGATCCCACTCGGCGCTTCGCAAAGCGTGAAGCCCTTGAACCGGATGCGGGTCTTCACGCGTTTCCCCGAACAGTATCCGGCCTTGGCTTACGGGGTTCGTTTCCCCGAGTGAGCAGGAGCGCGATCGATGACGATCTCCCTGACCTTTCCTGATGGCGCCACGCGCGAGTTTCCTTCCGGCATCACCGGAAAGGAGATTGCCGGCGGCATTTCCCCCTCTCTGCTGAAGCGCACCGTCGCCATGGCGCTCGACGGCACCGTCGTCGATCTCGGCGATGCAATCGACCGCGATGCGAAGATCGAGTTCCTCAACCGCGAGGATCCGCGCGCGCTCGAGTTGATCCGCCATGATTGCGCCCACGTGCTCGCCGAAGCCGTGCAGGAACTCTATCCCGGCACGCAGGTCACCATCGGCCCGGTGATCGAGAACGGCTTCTTCTACGATTTTTTCCGGAACGAGCCGTTCTCTCCAGAGGATTTCGCGCCGATCGAGAAGAAGATGCGCGAGATCATCGCGCGCGACAAAGCCTTCACCAAGGAAGAGTGGAGCCGCGACAGGGCCAAGCAATTCTTCCGCGACAAGGGTGAGGCCTTCAAGGTCGAGCTCGTCGATGCGATCCCGGAAGACCAGACCCTGAAGATGTACGCTCAGGGTGACTGGATCGACCTCTGCCGCGGGCCGCACATGACCTCGGTCGGCAAGGTCGGCAACGCCTTCAAACTGATGAAGGTGGCTGGCGCCTATTGGCGCGGTGACAGCAACAATCCGATGCTGACGCGGATCTACGGCACCGCCTTCGCCAAGCAGGAGGAGCTCGACGCGCATCTCAAGCAGATCGAGGAGGCGGAGAAGCGCGACCACCGCAAGCTCGGCCGGGAAATGGACCTGTTCCATTTCCAGGAGGAAGGGCCGGGCGTCGTCTTCTGGCACTCGAAGGGCTGGCGCCTGTTCCAGGAGATCATCGCCTATATGCGCCGGCGGCTCGCCGCCGATTACGAGGAGGTCAATGCGCCGCAGATCCTCGACAAGTCGCTCTGGGAAACCTCAGGCCACTGGGGCTGGTATCAGGACAACATGTTCGCGGTGAAATCGGCCGGCGCGCTCGAGCATCCGAATGATCCGGAGAAGGACCAGCGCATGTTCGCGCTGAAGCCGATGAACTGCCCCGGCCATGTCCAGATCTTCAAGCATGGGCTCAAGAGCTATCGCGACCTGCCGATCCGGCTCGCCGAGTTCGGCGCGGTCCATCGCTATGAGCCCTCTGGCGCGCTGCATGGGCTGATGCGTGTGCGCGGCTTCACGCAGGACGACGCGCACATCTTCTGCGCTGAAAACGACCTGGCGGCGGAGTGTCTGAAGATCAATGACCTGATCCTCTCGGTCTATGCCGATTTCGGCTTTACCGACGATCTCGTCATCAAGCTTTCGACCCGTCCGGAGAAGCGCGTCGGTACCGATGCGATGTGGGACCACGCCGAAGACGTGATGACGAAGGTGCTGGATCTGATCGCCCGGCAATCCGGCAACCGGATCAAGACGGAGATCAACCCGGGTGAGGGCGCCTTCTACGGCCCCAAGTTCGAGTATGTCCTTCGCGATGCGATCGGGCGCGACTGGCAGTGCGGCACGACACAGGTCGACTTCAACCTGCCGGAGCGCTTCGGCGCCTTCTATATCGGCTCCGATGGCGAGAAGAAGACGCCGAGCATGGTGCACCGCGCGATCTGCGGTTCGCTGGAGCGCTTCACCGGCATCCTGATCGAACATCATGCCGGCCATTTTCCGCTCTGGCTCGCGCCGGAACAGATCCTGGTCTGTCCGATCACCTCCGAGGCGGATGCCTATGCCGAGCAGGTCACGATTGMCTGTATGAACCAGGGTCTCAGGGCACGTGCCGATCTTCGCAACGAGAAGATCAGCTACAAGGTGCGGGAGCACTCGCTTGCCAAGGTCCCGGTGATTCTGGCCGTCGGCAAGCGCGAGGCCGAGGAGCGCACGGTGACCGTGCGCCGTCTCGGCAGCCAGCAGCAGACGGTGATGAGCCTGGACGAGGCACTCGTGGCCTTCACGACCGAGGCGATGCCTCCGGATCTGGTTCGCCGCAGGGCCGAGATGGCAGCATCCTGAAGACGCTCGTTCATGCGGGGCTCGCCAAATCCGGGCCCCGCATGCCAGAGTGCCGGGGATGCTGACGGGATCTTATCGCAAGCGGCTCGAAGCCGATTTGAGTCGCTGGGTCGCTGAGGGGCTTGTCAGCTCCGACAGTGCGACCGCAATTCGTGGCTCGCTGCGGCGCGACGGGGGCTTTCGGCTTCCGGGGCTGCTCGGAATGCTGGGCGGGTTGCTCATCGCGGCAAGCGTTGCAGCCTTCGTCGCGGCGAACTGGGAGGAGATTCCGCGGCTGACGAAGCTGGCAATGATCCTGGCCAGTATCGTGGTCGCTCTCGGGATTTCAGCCAGCCTCGAGATCCGAGGTTCCAAGCTTGGTGCTGATGCCGCCTCGACCTGCGGTGTCCTCTGTTTTGCCGCCGGTGTCGCTCTGGTCGGCCAGATGTATCATTTGCCGACGGATTGGCCGGGGGGGGCGCTCCTGATCGCGCTCGGCGCATTGGCCGTCGCGTTTCTGCAGCGCTCGGACGGTGCTCTGATCGTTGCGTTCATCGCTCTGGCAAGCTGGAGCTGGGGGCGCTGGCAGGATAGCGGCGGCTCGCTCCAGTTCTATTTCCTGCTCGGCTATCTGCCGGCGCTGTGGTTGGCATTGGGGCGCCGGGCCCGGCTCGTGCATCATGTCGCCGTCCTCTCGCTCGCGTGCTGGCTGGCGCTCGTGCCCGGTGACTGGCTGCGTGGCTCCTTCGACTACTGGCTCCTGGCCTATGGGCTCGCGCTCTCGACCTCCTATATCGTGCTCGGTGCGGTGGCGCTGGATCGCGGCGGGCCGACTCTTCTGAGCGCCTGCCTGCCCTGGGGGCTGCTCGGGCTGATGGTGGTGCTCAATGTTGAGCTGATCCGCATCCTCGATTCCAGCTGGTCGCGGGGCGGGCACGCGAGCTGGCCGGTCTATCTCGCCTATGCCGTCGTTGTCCCTGGCGTGTGCGCCTTCGTTGCGTTGGCGCGCGAGCGGCGTTTTGCTGTTCCTCTGGGCATCGCTCTCCTGTTTGCACTTTTGGTGCCGACGATCTTCTGGATGGGTGGTGCGATGCGCCTGTCCGGCAAGGTCGTGGTGGCGAGCCTCGTCCTTGCGAGCGCCGTGGGGTTGATTGCCGCCGGAGCGATCGGCGGAGTCCGGCGTCTGGTCGTTGCCGGTGCGGCATTGTTCGGTGTCGCCATCCTGATCCTGCTTTGGCAGACCATCGGCAGCCTGCTCGACCAGTCGCTGTTCTTCCTGATCGCAGGCGCGGTGCTGCTGCTGCTTGCCAGTGGTGCGCGACGGCTCTTCGCGCGCCTTGCCCGGCCGGTGGGGGAGGTGGCGTGATGGGCGCGCTCGTCGCCGACCGGATCGTTGCCCGCGTGCCGGCGACCTTGCGGGCCCTCGTCTCGATGATCGTGCTCTGCGGCGCGATCGGGATGCTTGTCGAAGGCCGAGCCCGCATCCTGCGTTCCGGCAGCGAGGTGAGGTTGAGGACGGCGCCAGTCGATCCGCGTGACCTGTTTCGAGGTGATTACGTCATCTTGAATTACGATATCAGCACGCTCGATCTTGCCGGCCTCCAGGGGGACCGCGACTTCAGCCGCGGCGATCCCATCCATGTGCAGCTCACCCCTGGCACCGATGGCTTCGCCCGGCCGGTCGGAGCCTACAAGATCAGGCCGCCGACAAGCGGGTCGGATGTGGTGATCGAGGGCCATGTGCTCACCACTGGCGTGTGCCCGCGAGCGGAGAACGGGATCGTTGATTGCTCACGAACCCGCAACGGAATGCGTGTCGCCTATGGGCTCGAGAGCTACTTCGTGCCGCAAGGGACCGGGCTCGCGATCGAGCGCACGGAACGCAGCAGGCTGGAAGTCGTTGCGGCCGTCGCACCCTCGGGCAGTTCTGCGATCAAGCGGCTGCTGATCGACGGCAGACTGGTCCACGCCGAGCCACCCTTCTAGGGCTGGCTCGCGTCGGCATTGCCTTGGGGCAATGCGAGGCCGCGTTCGAATATCAATAGAATCAAGGCGTTCACGGCGAAGCCCCGCTCGGTCGCGGAGTCGTGATTGATCGATCCGCCGGCTTTCCAGCAGGCACGCGACGGCTGCCATCTTCCGCGCATATTCCGGAGACACATAGATGTGATCCCGCTTCCCCATGGCGGCCGCATCGATAGCGTTATATGAACGTGAGATGAACGGAATCAGCAGAATCCGTTCATGCTTGGCCCGGCCTTGGCGGTCCGGGTGGTTGGCCTGAAACACCGATGGCCGTGTTCCTCGCGTTCCGGAGAAGCTGCTGGTGTCGCATTTCCCGTCCTTCGGGCACTACCTTCTTCGCGGCGCGGGTGCGCTGGCTGCGAGACCGGTGGGACGCGACATGCGGATCGATGCCGTCCGCGGGCTCGCCCTGCTGGTCATCTTCATCAATCACATGCCGGGAAACGTCGTTGCTGCCGTGATGCCGCATAATTTCGGCTTCTCGGATGCGGCCGACATCTTTGTTCTCCTGGCTGGCGTCTCGGCCACGCTCGCCTATGGCTCGGTCATCGAGCGCCGTGGTCTCGGCATGGGAGCGCTCCGTATCGGCGGCCGTATCTGGACGCTCTACATCGCCCATATCGCAGTTTTCGTGATCGTCTGCGGGGTTGTGGCGCGGGCTGTAACGACCACCCAGAACCCGCTCTATATCGAGGCGATCAATATCCAGCCCTTCTTCAACGACACGCTCTCGGCACTGGTGGATGCGCTGACGCTGACCTACCAGCCGAATTATCTCGACATCCTGCCGCTCTATATCGTGCTGCTGGCCGCCTTTCCGCTGATCTATCGGGCCGTGCGCTTCAATCCTGCGCTGGCGCTCCTGGGTTCGGTGTTGATCTGGCAGGTCGCGGTCACTTTCGAGGTGAATCTGCCGAATACGGGTACGCCGGGCTGGTTCTTCAATCCCTTCGCCTGGCAGCTCGTCTTCACGCTCGGCGTGGTGGTCGGCCGCGGTGTGCAGATGGGCGTCGTCATGCCGAGGTCAGCCATCATCGATGCCCTCGCATTTGCTGTTGTCGGGCTCGCCCTGATCATCAAGGTTTCAGCGGGAAATCCGTTTGGCATTACCGCCTTGAACGAATGGATCGAGAACCTGCAGATCGGCAGTGACAAGACCAATCTGGCCTGGACCCGCCTGCTGCATCTGGCGGCTCTCACCTGGCTCTTCGTGCGTTTCGTGCCGGCGCAGTCGGCGCTGGTTTGCGGAGTGGTTGGGCGGCGACTTGCAGTATTGGGCCGGCATTCCCTTGAGATCTTTTGCACCGGTATCGTCCTCGCGATTATCGGACAGATCATTCTGGCGGAAACCTATTTCGCCTTGAGCATTCAGTTGCTGGTTTGTCTCGGTGGCATTACGATACTGACAGTGCTAGGAAATTTCCTGTCGTGGTATCAGTCCAACGCGCTCCGTGGTTCCGCAGAGAAGCCGGCTTCCGGGCTGCACAGTTCTGCGCCGCAATCCTGACGACCGCACTTGTCACCAGTTCCGTTCAGGCCGGGCCCCTGACGCTTGCCGGTCGGGCCGATCTGCGCTGCCGTTCGGGAGCAGCCCAGTTTCCCTTCCAACCGATGCTGCCGGCCGCCAAGCGGGTTCTTCGGGACACAGGCAAGCTCACCATCGTTGCGCTCGGTTCGTCGGCCACCGCCGGAGCCGGGGCAAGCGAGATCAGCCACAGTTACCCCGCGGTTCTCGAGGCCGAGCTCAAGCGCCGGCTGCCCGAGGCCGAGGTCAAGGTCGTCAACAAGGGTGTTGGCGGCCAGTCGGCCTATGACATGCTGCAGCGGATAGACACTGAGGTCCTGGAAGAGAAGCCGGCGCTGGTGATCTGGCAGACGGCGGTCAACGACGCCGTCCGCGACATCGGCGAGGAGAAGCTGGCGAAAATCCTGCGGAAGGGAATTCGCAAGCTCCGCGATGCCGATGTCGACACCGTCCTGATCGATCTGCCTTGGCTGCCGCGCGAAGAGCGCTATCCGAAATATGACGACTACCGGGCTGTCCTGGCAAAGGTCGCGGAGGAGCAGGGTGCTGCGGTGTTCCCGCGCTACGGCATCATGAAGAGCTGGGCGAGATCAAAGCAGTTCACGGCCGAGGAACTCGTTGGCATGGACGGGCTCCATATGGTCGATGCGGGCTATCGCTGCCTCGCCGTCAGAATCGCGGACGGGATTGCCGCCGAGCTGACAGGGGCCAAGCTCGGCCTCGCGGAAGCTCCCAGCGCCAGCAACTGAGCATTGCGGCTGCGGTCCTCCCGGCGGAGGACGGGTTCACTTCGTGGCGATGACCTCGATATCGCGATCGAGTCCGCTCTCGACCTTGAAGTCCTTCGAGAAGATCTGGCCTTCCTGACGTGCAATCAGCACGTAGTCGCCTTCGGCCAGGATCACTTGCGGGAAGGCACCGATGGCTTCGCGAATGACGTCGCCGCCGGGTGTAAGCACGCTGAAGGCGGTGCCGGCGAAGGCCTCGCCGCCGGGAGACGCGACGAGCTTCAGCGTTACCCGCGCGGCCCGGTGGTGCAGGGTGGCGTCGGTGACCTTCCCCGATTCCACGGTCACATCCGCGCGCTGGATCGCGTTGGAATCGCCGTAAGTCGAGACCACGTGATAGGTGCCTTCAGGCAAGCGGATCAGCTCGCCTGCCTTGGCATTGCCGACGAGGCGACCTTCCGAGTTCCCCTGCAACGGCACGAAGATCGAGAATGAAAGCTGCGCCGCCTGGATCGGTGTCTCGCCGATCGAGCCTGCGAGGGTGAGGCCGCCGGCGCTGATCGGAATCTGTTCGCGCGTTCCTTGCGGGCCGAGCACCACCCGCTTGGTGCCGCTGGCGAAGCCATAGGCCGCGTGCAGCACATAGGAGCCAGGCTCGAGGGAGAACACCGGTTCCGCATCATTCGAGCGGGCGACGATGCGTGGCGGCGAGCCGTCGACGGACTCGACGAGGACGCGCCAGACGAGGCCGGAGCGGATCGGCTTGCGGTCATTAGCGAATTGCGCGCTGGCGCTGAGATTGGCCGAGCCGACCGTCGCGGTGCTTCCCGGCGCCGGCGGGGGGGAGATCTCCGGGATATTCGGTGGCGAGGGTGACAGCGGAACGATCTGTGCGATCGCAGCCGTTAGGGAGAGGAGCAGCGCGAGGGCAGCCGATGACAGGCGCGCGAGCATTCGCGCGCACGGCGCGCTGGTCGGGGCCCGTCTCTGGAAACGATCCAATTCAAACATGCTCATGGTCCTTGACGCCCTTGCGCCCGCGTCTGAGCAGGCTTGCTTGTCCTCTTCATGGCAAACCACTAGTTCAGATGCCAATAGCGCTGGCGGCCCCATAGGCTCTGCCGGCCGTTTCTCTCGCCCGGAAGTCTCATGACCGATACGCTCGCCCTGCTCAAGCTGCGCCGTTCGGTGCCGCCGCAATTCCTGTCTGCTCCCGGCCCCAGCGCCGACCAACTCCGCGACCTGTTGACCATTGGCACGCGTGTGCCCGATCACGGCAAGCTTGCGCCGTGGCGCTTCGTTCTGTTCGAGGGCGCTGCCCGCGAGACGGCCGCCGATGTGGTCGCAAAGGTGTTTCGCGCCAGGAATCCTGATGCCGACGACGAGAAGGTGGCGTTCGAGCGGAAGCGCCTGACCCATGCGCCGCTGATCATCGGCGTGGTCTCGCGTGCGCGGCCTCATGTCAAAATTCCGGAATGGGAGCAGGAGCTTTCCGCCGGGGCCGTCTGCATGAACATCCTCGTGGCTGCTCACGCGATGGGTTTCGGTGCTTCCTGGCTGACCAACTGGTTTTCGTTCGACCGCGACGTGCTCTCTGCGTTCGGCCTCGCTGATGATGAGCGCATGGCAGGCTTCATCCATATCGGCACGCCCGAAACCGTCCCCGCCGACCGGGACCGGCCGGTGCTCGCCGACATCGTCAGCAATTACGGGGCCTGAGCCGATGATCTACTCGACCGCGCTCCAGGACCACGGCCTGCCGCACGACCCGTTCAAGGCGATCGTGACGCCGCGTCCGATCGGCTGGATCACGGCGCTGAGTGCCAAGGGCGAGATCAATCTCTCGCCCTACAGTTTTTTCAACGCCGTCTCGTCGCGGCCGCACATCGTGATGTTCTCCTCCGAGGACAAGAAGGACGCGGTTTCCTTCATCGAGGAGACGGGCGAGTTCACCTGCTCGCTGGTCACCAAGGCACTGGCGCAGCAGATGAACCTGACATCGGCGCCGCTGCCGCGCGGGGCGAGCGAATACGAGCATTCCGGGCTCGCAATGGCCGAGTCAAGATTCGTCAAGGCTCCGCGTGTCGCCGGCAGCCCGGCCGCGCTCGAGTGCAAGCTGCTCTCCATCCAGCAGCTCAAGGATCTCGACGACAAGCCGGTGCCGCGCTGGATGGTGCTGGGTCAGGTCGTCGGGATCTTCATGGATGACGCCTATGTCCGGGACGGACGTTTCGACACGGCGGCGGCCCATCCGATCGCCCGCTGCGGCTATGCGGACTATGCCGAGGTCGACCACCTGTTCTCGATCATCCGCCCGACCGGCGGCTGAGCAGGGCCCGTGCCGCGGCCGCCGGACGAGGATGACGACTGGCGAATGACCGTCAATCTGCTTGCGATCATCGCCACGCTTCTGCTGCTTGGCGCCGGAATCTGGCTGCTCTTCGGACTCGATCGCGCGCGGAAGGCGCAGGATTGCCTGTCCTCGACACAGCGCAACTGCCGCCAGATCCGTGTTCCCTGATCGAACCTGGGAAACCGATTCTTCAGAATCGGTTTCCCAGGTTCATCGACCCAGCTTCTCAGCCCGCCCCTTCAGGCGCTGTGCCCTGACAAGATGGGGGCGATCGAGCATCTCGCCGTTGAGCCCGATCACGCCCACACCCGGATTGGCCGCGAACAGGGCGATGATGGCCTCGGCCTTGGCGACCTCCTCGGGCGCTGGAGCGAAGACCTCGTTGATGACCGGGACCTGCGCGGGATGGATCGCCATCTTGCCGGTGAAGCCGTCCCGGCGAGCCGCGATGCATTCGGCGCGAAAGCCATCGGCATCACGGAAGTTTGTGAAGACGGTGTCGATCGCATCGACCTGCGAGGATGCGGCGGCGAAGAGCGTGAGCGATCGGGCAAGGCGGTAGGGATCGGCATAGGAGCCGTCGCTCAGCCGGTTGGTCTCGGCGCCGAGATCAGCGGACAGGTCTTCCGCTCCCCAGGTCAGAGCCGCGAGCCGATGGGTCGCGCCGGCATAGCTGCTGAGGCCGAAGATGCCCTTTCCGGTCTCGGTGGCGATCGGAATGATCCGCGTCGCGCCGTCCGGGAGTTCGCATTCGGCCTCCCGAACAGCGATCCTGGCGGCGAGATGCGAGACATCGGTGCCGCCCTCGGATTTCGGCAGCATGATCGCATCGGGGGCACCCGGCATGATCATGTCGAGGTCGGCATCGCTGAGCCCGGTCGTGAGTGCATTGATGCGCACGATCAGGAGGGGCCGCTTCGCCTGCTGGCGAGCCGCCTTGAGGAAATCCAGGCTGATGGTGCGGGCCTGGGCCTTACCGTCGAGTGCGACGGAATCCTCCAGGTCCAGGATCAGCGCATCGGCGCCGCTCTCCAGGCCCTTCTGGAGCTTCTTCGGGCTGTCGCCCGGTACGAAAAGGAGCGAACGCATCCGGTCAGACCGCGATCGTCGTGGGTTCGGGGTGTTTGCGCATGAAGGCCTGGCGGCGACATTGGGCGACCAGGGTGCCGTCCTGCTTAAAGGCGCGATGGTGGAACTCGACGATCCCGGCATCGGGTCGCGAGCGGGACTCACGCTTGCCGACGATTTCGGTGACGCAGTTCACGGTGTCGCCCTCGAAGAGCGGGGCAGGGAAGGTCACGTCGGTCATGCCGAGATTGCCGATGGTGGTGCCGACCGTGGTGTCGTTGACGGAGATGCCGATCATCAGCCCCAGCGTGAACAGGGAGTTCATCAGCGGCTTGCCCCACTCCGTCTCGGTCGCGCAGAAATGCGCATCGATATGAAGAGGTTGCGGATTCAAGGTCATGTTCGAGAAGAGCATGTTGTCCATCTGGGTCACGGTGCGCGTAAGCCCGTGCTCGATGACCGCGCCGACCTGGAAATCCTCGAAATAGATCCCGCCGCGCTTGTGCCGTTTCACCTCGGTCATGAACGCTCCTCCAATGCCGCATTCCGGCGCTTCAAGCCGGCTCGGTGATTCCGCGTGTTTAACGGTTCGCTTACCATAATCGGGGCAGTCTCCACAGGAGCTCCGGCACCTTGCGCTCGGGCTGCCCGAGAGTCTGCATGTTCCTGTTCACTACGCCTACGACGCGCGAGACTGCACCGGCCAATCCGGTCGTCAATGCCATTCGCGACGGCGCCGAACGGAGCGGTGCCGGTTTCGATTACCTGCTGAAGACGGCGCAGCGCGAATCGGCGCTTGATCCCGATGCGAAGGCCAAGACCTCGAGCGCCACCGGGCTGTTCCAGTTCATCGAGCAGACCTGGCTTTCCATGGTGAAGCAGGAGGGGCCGAAGCAGGGGCTTTCCAATTACGCCAATGCGATCAGCGCCGACGAGACCGGTCGGCTCAGCGTGCCGGACGCCGCGACGCGAGAAAAGATCCTGCAACTGCGCAATGATCCGCAGGTGGCTGCCGTCATGGCCGGGGCACTGACCCAGAAGAACCGCGACCAGCTTGCCTCGACGCTCGGTCGCCAGCCGAATGCCGGCGAACTCTACATGGCGCATGTGCTCGGCTCGCGTGGCGCGAGCGACCTCATTCGCGCCGCCGGCAACGATCCGACGCGGGTCGCAGCCAAGGACTTTCCCGAGGCCGCTTCGGCCAATCGCAACATCTTCTTCGACAAGGCCGGCCGCGCCCGCACGGCCCAGGAGGTCTACGGCGTGCTGGCGGCGAGCCATGCCAACACGCAGCTTGCCGCAGCAACCACGACCGGGAGCGTCAACTCCGCGGCCGGCACTGACCAGCCGGTGCCGATTGCTGCCGCATTGGCGCCTGGCCGGGCCAAGGGGCTGATCGGGCTGTTCTCGACCGAGGGCTCGCGCCAGCCGGTCTCCAAGGCGGTGGCCAATCTCTGGACGACGCCGCGTAGCGATGCTTCGCGTCTGGCGGCGCTCGATCCGGCCGACCGCTATTTCCCGCGGCAGGGCGCAAGCGACGCCGCTCCGTCTCCTCCGTCCGCCTCACCGGTGCCCGCGAACCCACCGACTGCTACAACTGCTCCCTTGCCGCCATCGCGCCCGCTCGACCTGACCCAGGCTGGGAACACCGTACCCAAGTCCGCGGCGAAGCCGCGTCGTGCCCCGCTCGATCTTTCCGCCTTCATGGTCGAGCGGAGCGGCACATGATCGTTCGCCGTTTCCTGCTCTGGGCCCGGACCGCCAATGCCGAAGCCCGTGCCTCCGGCGCAGCCGCGCTTGCGGGTGCCTATTTGCACTCCGGTATGTCCGACGAGGATCGCCGCGAGGCCGAAACGGCGCTGATCGCCCTGATCGACGATCCGTCGCCCCTGGTTCGCCGCGCCATCGCCGAGGAGGTCGCGACCTCGCCGCGTGCGCCGCGTGCGCTGATCCTCAACCTCATCGCCGAGCAAAGCGACGTGAATGCACTGGTTCTGGCGCATTCACCGGTGCTGTCCGAGGCGGACCTGGTCGATGCGGCTGCCGTCGGGGATGCTCTGGCGCAACGCGCGATTGCACAGCGGCCGTGCCTGCCGACCAGTGTTGCGGCAGCACTCGCCGAAGTCGGCTGCGAGGAAGCGCTGCTGGCCCTGGCAGGCAATCGCAGCGCATGGATGCCGAGTTTCTCGCTTGAGCGCATGTTCGAGCGCGCGGGCGGCTCCGGTGCCTTGCGCGAGGCGCTGCTTGCCCGAAACGATCTGCCCGCAGGACTACGCCAGGCCATTGCAGGGCGGATGTCGGATGCGTTGGCGAGCTTCGTCTCCGGCTGCGGCTGGCTGACGCCGGAGCGCAGCGCAAGGCTGGCGCGCGAGTCGACCGAGCGGGTTGCCGTCGCTCTCGCAGCAGGCGGCGAAGACAGCGATGCGCCTGCGATCGTCGAGTGCCTGCGCGAGAACGGCCGGCTGACGCCGGGGTTGATGCTGCGCTCGCTCCTCAGTGCAGAGCCGGCCCTGGCGGAGGCGGCGTTCTCGTCCCTTTCCGGTCTGCCGCTCGCTCGCGTGTCGGCGATCCTCCGGGACCGGAGTGGCGCGAGCTTGCGGGGGCTGTATCGGAAGGCCGGCATGCCGGGCTCGTTGCTGCCGGCCTTTGCGGCAGCAATCGCCGCATTGAACATGTCCGGCTTCGAACGGGTGAGCGGTACGCAGGGCATCGACCGCGCCATCATGGCCAGCGTCATGAGCTGCTGCGAGAGCCTTGAAAGCAGTGAGGCCGATTCGCTGAACGGTCTGCTGCGGCGGCTCGATGCCGAGGCGGCGCGCGAGGAAGCGCGGCTGATGGCGGATTCGTTTGCAGATGATGCGGCGCTCGCCCTGCTGGTCGAGGCCGATCCGTCCCTGCTCGTCGAACTCGACGAGGCGGATATTCGAAACGCTGCCTGAGGCGTCGTCGCCGGCTGGTCAGTAGCCGAATTGCTCGCGCAGGATGCGTTCATCCAGGCTGTGGCCGGGATCGTGCAGCATGACGAGGTCGATGTTGCGGTCGATCGCGATCGCGACCGAGACGACATTGTCGATCTGGATATGGTCGGCCATCGCACTGACGGGGCGTTTTGGCGCTTCCAGGACCTCGATCATCACCTGCGCCTGGTCGGGAAGCAGGGCGCCGCGCCAGCGCCGCGGGCGAAAGGCGGCGATCGGAGTCAAGGCCAGCAAAGGCGCATCGAGCGGCAGGATCGGGCCATTGGCCGAGAGATTGTAGGCTGTCGAGCCCGCAGGCGTCGCGAGCAGGATACCGTCGGAAATCAGTTCCTCCAGCCGCACCTGGCCATCGACGGACAGGCGCAGCTTCGCCGCCTGGTAGGAGCGCCGGAGCAGGGACACTTCATTGATCGCCTTGGCACGGTATTCCCGGCCATTCTCGTCGATCGCGAGCATCGAAAGCGGGTGGACGATGCTGCGATGGGCGGCTTCCAATCGCTTGGTCAGGCCTCGCTCGCGGAACTCGTTCATCAGGAAGCCGACCGAGCCGCGATTCATGCCGTAGATCGGCTTTCCTGTGCCGATGAAGCGATGCAGCGTCTGCAGCATCAGCCCGTCGCCACCAAGCGCCACAATGACATCGGCGCTGTCGCAATCGGCATTGCCATAGCGCGCGACGAGCTTCTCCAGCGCGGCTTCGGCCTCTGGCGTCTCACTGGCGACGAAGGAGATGGCTGCGAAGCGCGCGGTCATCAGGGGGTCCGGATCAGCCAGGCTCAGGGGCAGGGAGCGGTTGGCATAGCACGGCGGTGACGGAAGGGGCGAGCCAGGGCAGGCATAAAAAGAGCCGGGGTCGCCCCCGGCTCGATGCGCGACGATGCCGCATGCCTCAGATGGACGTGGTCCATTGCACGGGCACGAGCTCGAAGCCGTTGCCCGATTTCGCGATGTAGCCGGTGGCCGGGAATGGCGCATGGTAGAACGCGACCTGCATCTTGTCGGCAGAGACCATGTCGAGCAGCCTGCGACGCGTGGCGGCAGCCTGCGGGCCATCCATATCGAACACCGCGGACCAGTCGGGATTGCGGGCGAAGAGGGCTGGGTGGTTGGTCGTGTCCGACATCACCATCATCCTTGCCGTGCCGGAGCTGAGCGCGAAGGTGGTGTGGCCGGGCGTATGGCCAGGCGCCGCGATGGCGGTGATGCCCGGCAGGATCTCCTTGCCGGCCTCAAACTGCTTCACATCCTTGGAGACAGGGCCGAAGACGCGGCGCACGCCGCCAAATGCCCCCTTCATGGCCTCGGGCGCGGCGTTCATCTTGGCGTCGTCCATCCAGAAGGCCCATTCCGCCGCCGGGACCATGACCTCGGCATTGGGGAAAACGGCCGTGCCGTCCTTCAGGCGGAAGCCGTTGATATGATCGCCATGGAAATGGCTGAAGACGACCGTCGAAACATCCTTGGGATCGAAACCGGCGGCACGGAAATTGGCGAGCCAGGTTCCGGAGGTCGGCGCGCCCGAATCGCCATTGCCGGTATCGATCAGGATGAGCTTTCCGCCGCTCTGGATGGCGAGCGTCGTAAAGGTGATGTTCAAGGCATCGGCTGGCAGGAAGGCCTGCGCCATCGCCGCCTTGACCTCCGCGAGTTCGGCATTGCGGACGAAGCCCTCGAGCTGACGACGGGCGAAGCCGTCATTGATCGCGGTGAGGACCATGTCCCCGATCTTGTAGCGATAGTATCCGGGGGCCTGATTCACGGGGGCTCCTTGCGCTTGAGCCGGTGTGAACCCGGCGGGTAAATCCAACGTGGTGGCAACAGCGAGTGCGCCGGCACCGGCAATCACGGTGCGGCGCGACGGACTAAAAGGCGGCATTGCAGTCTCCCTAGGCGCGTCTTCGGCCTGGGCAGCAGCCTAGCGTCCGGTTCGGGGGCTTCAACCGCGCGGGATTGTTGCGGGGTCAACTTTCCGTGAGCGGTGCGTTTATGGTGCGCTGGCCGTCTGCGGGGATGCGTTGGTCGTGCGAAGGGGCGCTGGCAGCCAGCAGTCCGTCATAACGTGCGAGGGCCCGCAGCATGGCCGCGCAAAGGGCCAATGAGCCGAGCATGGCGTTGCCCGAACATTCCGCGACCAGGGCCTGGAAGGCAGCGCTATCCTCCTCGGCCAGGCATTGCAGGCTCCAGCTCCACTCCGGAGCCTTCTGGCGCAGGAGGTTGATCGCGACGTCGATATTAGCGCTGACCAGGCCGAGCGCCTTCCAGAGCGAACCCTGCTGATAGATGCCGCCCATGGGCGTGCGGCGGCCGACGAGATGGCTCGGCTTGCGCCGTACGGTGAAGCCCAGCGCCTCATAGATATCGGCATCGAGCGCGCGATCGGGCTTTTCGGCCGTCTCGCAACGCTCGGCCAGCGCGAGCAAGTGTTCCCGTCTGTCCATGGCCGTTCGCCCAGCCCGGAGGCTCTCACACCATCGCTTGCACGTTCGTGCCGCTAACCGGTCGCGCGAAGCGAGCCAGAGATGTGTGGTGCCGGATGAGGGGATTGAACCCCCGACCTTCGGTTTACAAAACCGCTGCTCTACCGCTGAGCTAATCCGGCCCGGTCAGCCAGATGCGGTTACCAGCCGCGCGCGGCGAGGGCAAGATCGGTTACCGCTTGCCCAAAGAAAAGCCCCGCCTCCAGGGAGGCGGGGCTCGTACCTGTCGGTGATGGGCCGATCAGTTGTTGTCGTAGGTGAGAATGTCGCGATCCTTGGTCTCGGGCACGAAGAGCATGCCGATGACGAAGGTCATCATCGCGATCACGATCGGGTACCAGAGGCCGTAGAAGATGTCGCCGGTGCCAGCCACCATGGCGAAGGAGGTCGCCGGCAGCAGGCCACCGAACCAGCCGTTGCCGATATGGTAGGGCAGCGACATGCCGGTGTAGCGGATACGGGTCGGGAAGAGCTCGACCAGGGCGGCGGCGATCGGGCCGTAGACCATCGTCACATAGATGACGAGGATCGTCAGGATGCCGATGATGGTCAGCGACTGGGCGTTGAACAGCGCGTTCATGAAGCCGGTCTTGACGATCCGGGCGTCGCCCGCCGCGGGATAGCCGGCGGCGACCGCTTCCTTGGCGATGTTGGCGGCGAAGCCGGCATCGATCGCGACATCCTTGCCGTTGACCGTGACCTTGGCCGCGGTGCCGGCCGGGGCCGGGACCTGGGTGTACTGGATCGCCTGCGAGGCGAGCGTGCGGCGGGCGACATCGCAAGGCTGGGTGAAGGTGCGCACGCCGACCGGGTCGAAGACCGAGCCGCAGCTGGCAGGATCGGCGACGACCTGAACCTTGACGTTCTCATGGGCTGCGGCGAGGCCGGGATTGGCTGCCTTGGTGAGCGCGCCGAAGAGCGGGAAATAGGTCAGCGCCGCGATCAGGCAGCCGGCCAGGATGACGGGCTTGCGGCCGATCCTGTCCGAAAGCGAGCCGAACAGGATGAAGCCGCCGGTGCCGAGGATCAGCGACCAGGCGATCAGCACGTTGGCCGAATAGAGATCGACCTTCAGGATGCTCTGGATGAAGAACAGGGCGTAGAACTGACCGGTGTACCAGACGACGGCCTGGCCGGCGGTGAGGCCGAACAGCGCCAGCAGCGCGATCTTCGCATTCTTCCACTGGCCAAAGGCCTCGGAAAGCGGTGCTTTCGAGCCGCTGCCCTCTTCCTTCATCTTCTTGAAGGCCGGCGATTCCTGCATCTGCAGGCGGATCCAGACCGAGATCGCCAGCAGGAAGATCGAGGCCAGGAATGGAATGCGCCAGCCCCAGGCAGTAAATTCGGCCTCACCCATGGTGGTGCGGATGCCGAGAATGACGATCAGCGAAAGCAGCAGGCCGAGCGTCGCCGTGGTCTGAATCCAGGAGGTGTAGAAGCCGCGACGGCCCGGAGGCGCATGCTCGGCGACATAGACCGCTGCGCCGCCATATTCACCGCCGAGCGCCAGGCCCTGCAGCATGCGCAACGCGATCAGGATCACCGGTGCGATCCAGCCGATCGAGTTGTAGCTCGGCAGCAGGCCGACCAGGAAGGTCGAGGCGCCCATGATCACGATCGTGACGAGGAAGGTGTATTTGCGGCCGATAAGATCACCCAGGCGGCCGAAGAACAGCGCACCGAAGGGGCGGACGAGGAAGCCGGCGGCGAAGGCGAGCAACGCGAAGATGGCGCGCGTATTCGGATCGAAGGCCGAGAAGAAATGCGCGCCGATCATCACGGCGAGCGAACCGTAGAGATAGAAGTCGTACCATTCAAAGACGGTGCCGAGCGACGAAGCGAGAATGACGCGCTTCTCTTCCTTCGTCATGGGGCGTCGCGTCGCCGCAGCCCCCGATGTCTGTGCTGCCATGCTCATGGCGTTCTCCCCTGAATAATGCCCGGCATCGGGACTATCCCCCGGGCCGCCCGTTTCCCTGTGGCTCGATTTCTTGCGACACGATGCCACTGCCTGCCGGGTGAAGTTTCGCTTGCACCAATCCGGCAATTGCACAGGAATGCGCTGACGCGAAATGTTGTGCAATCAAGCACTTGGTCTTGCATCGTTCGACGTAAGACTTAAGGCGTAGAGGTCTTTCCCTCGTTCCCGCACGCGGCGGATTTTCCCGGATTGGCAGTGCGGCGCTGACTGTCCTATAGTCAGCGCGAGGCCGACATGATGCGGGGAAGGGGAGCGCGCTGATGCCGCGCATCCATGCAACGTTGCCGCTGCTGGCATTCCTGGTTTTCCTGAGCCCGGTCAGCGAGGTTGTGGCAGCTGGGTCAGGCAGGGCTTTCGCGCCGGCCGGGCCGCCGTCCTTTGCGCCGCGAATGGCTCCTGGCTTTCGGCATTTGGCGCGCCAGAATGGACCGATATTCCGGCATGATCGTGCCCGACGTTTCCTGGGCAACCCGGGGTTCATCGGCGGCCCCTGGTATTCCCCCTCCGATTTCGGCCGCGACACCGTGATCCTGCAGGAGCGCGAGGCAGAGCGGACTATCGATCGCTCGCGCGATTATACGCCGGTGATGGTGGGGATTCCGCAGCCCCCGACGCCCGAGCCGGTGATCTACCGGCTGGAAGGTTCACGGCAGCGGCCGATTGTGCGCATCATCCGTGTCGGCGAGCAGGGGAGCTATGCCCGCGACGAGGACGGCGCCCGCATCCGCAATGTGCCCCGGCGCTGAGTGTCAGCGCCGCCGGCTTGCCGCATAGAGCGCGATCGCGGTGGCGTTTGAGACGTTGAGGCTGGTGATCGCACCCGGCACTTCCAGCCTTGCGAGATGGTCGCAGAGATCGCGGCTGCGCTGACGCAGGCCTTTCCCTTCCGCACCCATCACCATGACGAGTGGCCGCTGCAGGGCGATTTCGTCGAAGGCAGTCGCCCCTTCCGAATCAAAGCCGATTCGCTGGAAGCCGCGCTTGCCAAGCTGATCCAACGCATCGCCGAGATTGCGCACGGCGATCAGCGGAACATGCTCGAGCGCGCCGGATGCCGATTTTGCCAGCACGCCGGTTGCTGCCGGAGAATGGCGAATCGTGACAATCACCGCGGCAGCGCCGAACGCGGCGGCCGATCGCAGGATCGCTCCGACATTGTGCGGGTCGGTGATCTGGTCGAGCGCGAGCACGATCGCATCGTCGGGAAGGCTGTCCAGATCAGGCGAGGGCAGGGGATCGCAGACCAGATAGAGGCCCTGATGCACGGCATCTGGAGTGAGCAGGCGGTCGATCTCGGACGGGCGGACCAGCTCGGGTTCGAGCGGCAGCGTGCCGACCTCCTCGCTCAGCCGCTTCAGGGCGTTCTCCGTGGCGAGGAGGCGTCGAAAGCGTCGATTGGGATTGCGAAGTGCCTCGATGACCGGATGGACGCCGTAGAGCACGGCCTCGTCGATATCGCCGGGCCGGTGTGGCGGGGGGCCGGCATCGCGGTCGCGGCGTGCGAAGGGCTTGCCGCCGGGCCTGGCCGGCTTGGGGCGGAACGGCGCGGGCATGGGGACCTCCGAAGCGTGACGGCCCATGCCCTGCCACGGCGGGCGGCGCTTTGCCAGCCCGGACGACGGATTTTCGGTGTCGAGCAGCAGCGGACGCTGTCGCAGGCAAGAGGGATTGAGAGGGAACGGGATGGCTAGGACCGAGGATATCCAGCGCTTCGTCGTGATTACCGGTGGGCCCGGTTCCGGCAAGACGACGTTGATCGAGGCGCTCTCAAAGCGAGGATTTGCGACGTCTCCGGAAGCCGGCCGCGCCATCATTCGCGATCAGGTGGCGATCGAGGGACAGGCATTGCCCTGGGCCGATCGCGAGCTCTTCGCCGAGCTGATGCTGAGTTGGGAGCTGCGTTCCCATCAGGCTGCGAGGGAGCAGGCCGGGCTGGTCATTTTTGATCGAGGGGTTCCCGATATCGCGGGTTATCTGAGGCTCTCGGGACTTGGTGTTCCCGCGCATGTGGACAACGCGGCAAGACGGTTCCGCTACCGAAGCGAGGTCTTCGTCGCGCCGCCCTGGCGCGAGATCTTTGGGCAGGACGAGGAGCGCAAGCAGGATTTCGCCGAGGCTGAGCGAACCTACGAGGCGATGGTCGCGGCCTATGACGATTATGGCTACCGGCTGTGCGAGGTACCGCGGTTGAGCGTGGAGGCGCGCGCGGATTTCATCGAGGCTTGGATTACAGTTGGTTTCTGAGGCTCTGGCCATGCCGGCCCCGGAAAGGGGCTGGGGACGGATACAAGGAAACGTGGGTGAACCGGCTTTTTGCCGTTGACACGCCGGAGCCCGGTCACCATAAGTCCGCCCGCACCTGTTGCCCGTCACGAAAGTGAAACAGGCGCTTGGACAACGTTGCTTCACGGCGCGCGTCCACGACACGGCGGGGGAATGTCCCGAGCGGCAAAGGGGGCGGACTGTAAATCCGCTGGCTATGCCTTCGCAGGTTCGAGTCCTGCTTCCCCCACCACCGTGTCCTGTCTATGTTGATGTCGCCGTTCAGGCGGTGTCGCACCCGGCGCGGGTGTAGCTCAATGGTAGAGCAGCAGCCTTCCAAGCTGAATACGAGGGTTCGATTCCCTTCACCCGCTCCAACACTCTCGCCTCAGAATGGCGAAGAGCCGGCTCGGTGCATCCAGACAGGTCGGATAAGTGTAGCTCCTGCCTGAACACGGCGAGGTGCTCCATCGCCGGCCGAACACCTCGAAGCCGGCGCCGGGATACAAGATCTTCCCCCACCTTCTGCGCAAGCAGCCGGTTACGCGGCCTAATCAGGTCTGGGAAATGGATGTCTCCTACATCCCCATGGCGCGCGGCTTCGTCTACCTGAGGGCTGTCGTCGATTGGTTCAGACGCCGGGTTCTGGCCGGGCGTTGTCGATCACCATGGATGTCGCGTTCTGCATCGAGACGGTCGAAGAAGCGATGGCTCGCCATGGCAAGCCTGACATCGCCAACACGCATCAGGTCCGCGGTTCACCAGCCGGAAGTTCACCGCTCTGCTTATCGGCGCCAGCGTCAAGATCAGCATGGACGGCAGAGACGCCTGGCGCGCCAACGTCTTCGTCTAACGCCTCCGGCGATCAATGAAAGTTGAAGAGGTCCATCTGCGCGCCCATGGCGGCGTGTCCGAGGCTCGCGCCTCGATCAGGTGGTATCTGACCTGGCTCGCCACAAGTTCGTCGGCCAATCGCCTTTGCTTCTGCGCAGATTAGCCTCGATCTCGGCTGATTGACGCCATGAAGGTAAACAATCTTCCGGCCGCCTCGTACCGTTTTGGTACACGACGCTCCCCCACCCGTGGCTATCGCTCACGGCACCCAGAGAGAGGGAAGACCGCCTTGGCTCGCTTCGCGCATGATACGCATCAACGACACGACAACCATCACCAGCACGGTGATCACAATCCGCCCCAACCGCCCGAGACGCCCACTCCCCCCACCTCATCTGCTCCGGAATTTTCGGATCTCGGCGCCACGTTCAACGACGCGACCCGCGCGCTCGTTGGCGGCCTATGGCAAAACGCAGTCGAGGAAGGCGGCCAAGGCCATGGCAGCGTGGTGCGATATGTGGACGACCTCAAAGCGGTGGAGAGCGGTCTCCAGTCCGAGATAAAGGCAGGTCAATTTTCCGGCGACACGCTCACGCATATCCAGACGGTCTTGTCCGATATCACGACCGCGCTTTCGGCCGCGACAGCATCCGTGAATGGCGGCGGATCATTCGGCAGCGTCGCAAATGCCGAGGCTGCTCTGCGTGCAAGCCATCTCGAAATCCTCGATACCGTCAATAACGATCACACGCTTTCGACCTTGGCCACGCAGAATGGCGCGACCGGATTTCTCGCGGCGCCGGAGACGCTACCCGACGGCGTGACTGCGGCGACTGCGCCTCATGCCACCCTGGCCGAGATCGGTGCCATCTTCAACGATGCGGCCAATCGCATTCTCGGCGGTGTCAATTCGGACAACAAGGCGATCATCACCAGTGACATGAACGCCGTCGTCAGCGGCCTCAAGCATTTGATCGACGCGCAGCCCGCGCAGTTCGAGGGTCTCACCGGCATTCATGCCGACACCGTCATGAGGCAGGCGCAACTCGAAATCACCTATATCAACCAGGCTGGCATCGACCCGGACGCCGGCCGGGGCAGCAACGACAATATCCTGGACATGATCGATATCATCCAGGGGGATGCAAATCTGGCTGGTTTGGCCAGCCAGGGAGGCGTATCGGGCTTTTCCCAATTTCCTGACGCTCTCAATCCAACCCCGAGATATCAGGACAATGCCGCTCAAACGGCTTTCTGGGCAAACTTCATCGCGCAAGGCAACTCGCTGGGCCAGCGGGCAGAACAACTTGTCGGATCGGGCGATACGCATGCGATCAATGCCCTGATCAGCGAGTTTCAAACCTTCGAAAAGAACGCAACCAAGTTCGATCTGGCGCAGGGTGGGATCTTCGGGGCACGCTTCGACAATGAATTGACACCGAGCAGCACGCTCGGGGCCGAAGTCGATGCGATGATCAAAGGTCTCAAGACCGGCGATGCTGCCCTGGTCACGGCAGCTGCCGAGGTCATCCACGACAATGCCGCAGACGTGGGTGGCAACAACATTCCGATAACCGGCGGCCATTTCAACCCGGATGGCCTGACCGTGGCCCAGGTGCTGTCGACGGCGGTCACTGCGCCCGCGACCGCAGCCGCTGATCCGAAACCAACGCCGACACCTCCGGGTACGGTCGCTGACGCTGCCCCGCCTTCGTCACACGATCACGCGACAGCCGACATCCATCATTCACCGATTGTCGATACGGCACATCATCTCCATCACATGTGGGGATGACGTCGCGCGGGCAGGCTTCCAACTCCTGGTTCATCCATGGTGTTGGAAGCCGACTCGGCCGAGCGGCCGCAGACGGGAGGACGTCATTGTTGGCGCCCGAAAGCAGCGCTGCCCCCGCCATTGCGTGATCTGATTGGCGCGGACGTCGAACTGCCGCGCCAACTCCGGAAGCGTCCCGTCGCCTTTCAGCGCCGGCAACGACACCTTTGCCTTGAAAGCCGGTCTGTGGTTCCGACATGTCCGGCGCTTCGTGGCCTCTCCTGCTCACGGCCAACCTGCCGCGTTCAGGCAAACTCGACTTAGCCGACCTGCCTTGGATTGCCCGAGCCGGCTCTGTGTCTCGCTCATGGCGGTCGCTTCATCGCGCCGCGCGGCTTGACGGGAACCGGCGCATTCTTGCCGGAAAATGGGGCGGTATCGCCCGTCAAGCACATGTGATCGCCGACACGTATCGGCCGGACAAAAAGGCGCAGAAGAGGCATGAGTCTCGCTCAAAGCTACGGACCAGAGATATTTCAATCCGGCACGATATCTGAGGGGCGCTCGATACCGGCATCTGACGATCCGGTCGCACGCGGGTTGCGCGACAGTGCGCGTCGCATGACCGGAATCGCCGTGTTCAGCGGCGTGATCAATCTGCTGATGCTGTCTGGCTCACTCTATATGCTGCAGGTCTATGATCGGGTGATCCCGAGCCGCAACATCGCGACCTTGCTTGGTCTTTCGCTCGTGGTTCTGCTGGCCTATCTCATTCAAGGCTATGCCGACGCGCTGCGCTCGCGCATGCTCTCCCGCGTCGGAACGCTGTTCGATGTCGGCCTGCAGGAAGCGATCCACACCGCGCTCGCCACGCTCCCTCTGCGCGGCGTGAAGCCCATCCTGATGCAGCAGCCGCTCCGCGATCTGGATCAGATTCGGGCGTTCATGTCGGGCATGGGGCCGACGGCGTTCCTGGACATGCCGTGGATCCCGATCTTCATCATCGCCTTGTTTCTGTTCCATCCGGCGATTGGCGTCACGGCCGTGCTTGGGACCGTTGCCATCATTGCGATGACAGTGTTGACCGAGCGCGTGTCGCGTGGGGCAGCCAGGGCCGCCATGGACAGCAGCGCGCAGCGCCAGGTCCTGGCGGATGCGACCCGGCAAAATGCCGAAGTGATCCGGGCGCTTGGAATGCAGGACCGATTCACGGCGCGTTGGTCGCAGGCCAATGAACGCTGTCTGCGCGAAAATGGCCGGGCCAGCGACGTCTATGCCAATCTCGGATCAGCTGCGAAGGTTCTCCGCTACGTGCTGCAATCCGGGATGTTGGGCATCGGCGCCTATCTCGTCGTGACCGACAAGGCGTCGGGGGGCATCATGATTGCCTCGTCGATCATGATGGGGCGGGCGCTTGCGCCCATCGAGGTGGCGCTTGGCACCTGGAAACAACTTGTCGCTGCGCGTCAGAGCATTGCCCGCTTGCGCGAAATCCTCAAGGTGACCGCTGCTCCTCCCGCGCCACCGGTGATGCTCCCGCGCCCTTACCGCGAACTCCTGGTTCAGGACCTCGCCGTTACCGCACCAGGCACGGATAAAGCGATCGTCTCGCATATTTCATTTTCGCTCACGGCGGGCATGGGATTGGCGCTTCTCGGCGCGAGCGCATCGGGAAAAACCTCGCTGTCGAAGGCCCTGGTCGGAATTTGGCCGGTCAGCAATGGCGTGGTGCGGCTTGACGGCGCAGCGATCGATCAGTGGCGCAATGAGGACCTGGGGCGTCATGTCGGCTATCTCCCGCAGGATGTGGCCTTGTTCGACGGCACCGTCGCAGAAAATATCTGCCGATTTGAAGATCAGGCGACGTCCGAGGCCATTTTGAAGGCCGCGCAGATAGCGGGCGTGCACGACATCATCTTGCGTTTGCCGGAGGGATATTCAACGCGCATCGGCGAAGGCGGCATGTCGCTCTCGGCGGGGCAGCGCCAGAGGATTGGATTGGCGCGCGCGGTCTACGGTGATCCGTTCCTCGTCGTGCTCGATGAGCCCAATGCCAATCTTGATGCGGAGGGGGAAGGCGCATTAGCGCGCGCCATTCAGATCCTGCGTCGCGACAAATCCATTGTCATCGTCATCTCGCATCGTCCCAGCGCTCTCTCCGAACTGAACATGGCGATGGTCCTCCACGAGGGCAAGACGGTTGCATTCGGCCCCCGCGACGAGATCTTTGCGCGCGTTCACACAGAGAAGACCGTGGCAACGCGCCGACCTGCGACAGTGTCAAGCGCGAACCAGATTGGCCAGACACAGGTTGCCGAGGTCGTTCCCTCGTGAACCGCAGTGGCCCCACGCAGCCTCCGGCGCATCTCAGCCCGCCCATCGCACCTGTCGACCCGACGCCGTTGGCGCCCGTGCCAGCCCATGTCGCGTCGGCCAATGGAGCTCAACGGCAAATGTTGCATATCGATACATCCCGATCGACTGTTCCCCCCAGGGGAAGCGACGCCGCGGCTACGCCGGCAAGTGACCGATTGATCGACAGGCGCCGCGCCGAGCTGACGGCTGGCACGGCGGATGCCCGGAATGATACTCTGGCGTCGCGGGTCGAACGCGCGTTCAACCGCGAGCTCAGGATTGGCCTTCGGGTTTTGATCGGTGGCGGAGTCTTGATCGGTGCGTGGAGTGCATTGATGCCGCTGGCCGGCGCGGTCGCCGTTCCCGGCAATCTGGTCGTTCAATCGAACGTCAAGGCGATCCAGCATCCGACCGGCGGAATTGTCGCGCAGATTCCGGTCCATAATGGCATGCGGGTGAACGCTGGCGATCTGCTGCTGCAACTGGATGCAACCCAGGCGCGGGCGAGTCTCCAGGTGGTGAGCAAGCAGCTTGATGAATTCCGGGTTCGGATTGCACGGCTGATGGCCGAGCGCGACGCTCACGCGCAGATCGAAACGCCGCCCGAGATGGCCGCGCGATCGGCAGAGACCGGTGTCAACGCGCTCCTGGCGTCGGAAGAGTCGCTGTTCAAGGCTCGTGCGAATGCGCGGCAAAGCCAGAAGGACTTGCTGCAAAGTCGTGTCGCGCAGCTTGGCGAAGAGATTTCAGGCCTCGATGCCCAGCTCAAATCCAAGGCAAGCCAGCTGGAATTGATCGGGGGCGAACTCTCTGGAATCAAGACGCTGTATGACAAGAAGCTTGTGCCGCTGACGCGATTTACGACCCTGCAGCGAGAATCCGCACGTATCGAGGGCGAGCGGGGGCAACTGATCTCGGCAATCGCCGAGACAAAGGCAAAAATCGGCGAGGCACAGCTTCAGATCGTAAGGATCGATCAGGACTTTCGGACCGATGTCGTGAAGGAACTCGGCGAGGCCAGGGGCAAGGAGGCCGAGCTCGTCGAGCGTGGCGTTTCCGCGCGAGACCTCCTCGACCGGATCGATATTCGTGCACCGACCTCGGGCGTGATTCACCAGCTTGCCGCGCACACGATCGGCGGTGTCGTCCGCGCCGGCGACACGGTCATGGAAGTCGTGCCGGATTCCGACGATCTGCAGGTCGAGGCGCGGCTCCAGCCCAACGACATCGACCAGGTGCGGTCGGGTCAGAAGGCGTTCATCCGCTTTTCCGCCTTCAACCAACGTGTGACACCGCAGCTGACGGGTGTCGTATCGTATGTTTCTGCCGATATCAGCCGCGACCAGCAGACCAATGCTCCGTTTTTCACGGTGAGGGTCGCCCTTCCTAACGATGAACGTCGCCGGTTGGCCGACTCGCCGCTCGTTTCGGGGATGCCGGCGGAGGTCTTCATGCAGACAGGGAGCCGCACAATGATGAGCTACCTGCTGAAGCCGATCTCCGATCAACTGCAACGTGCCTTTATCGAGCGCTGACACGGGGGGCGAGTTTTTCGGAAAGCTTCGCCTCGACTATGATCGGTTTGATGCTCTTCTCGACGAGAAGATAGAAGACAAGCAGAAGAACCTTCCGTTCGCCCTGCATCGTCATYGTTGACTGGTGTCTGCCCGGGGTCGACAGCCGAGCCGGACCATGTCCGGCCCGGATGGTCAGGTCCCGGCCTGTTCTCTATCGATAACAGGACACGATGACGTTTCGGCGCGCGGGCGGGTGCCGCAGCGTGGAATATCGAAAAAATGTGGAGTTATCGAACGATAGATCCCTCAACTTCGGCGGAGAAAACGTCTATCTAAGAAATTACTGTGCCTCGCATGGCTATCGAGATCGCACTGCCGGGTAACAGGACAAATTGGATCTGTTGGCGGCGAAGCTGTCGAATATAGCTCGCAACAGGAGACAGGACGATGGGAACGGTTCAACGGGCATGCCTGCTGATCGCCTGCGGGATTGTGTTGTCGGGCTGCCAGGTGACGCAAGAGAGGGCTGCGCAGCTTGCTCCTGTCTGCGCGATTCCGGTCAATCGGACAGTTCAATCCATGTACTGGCTTGAATGCCAGTCGGTCTATTCGTCCTCGGGCTATTATGCGAAGCGCTATTAGGAACTAGCCGAGGGGCGGACGCACGCCGCCCGCCATGTCTGGTGGTGCCCCTAGCCCTGACCCCGCACATTGCTGCCTGCGGCAGGTTCGCCTTCGACGAGACTTGCGTCAGCGCGAGGATGGCGCGGCCGCCCCGTTTTGGCTTCTGCGGGATCACCATTTGCGTGCAGAGCGTTTGCCTGCGGCCGGGCTTTGCCCTGCACGCCGCTCGCCCCCGACGCGAATTCGGGTGGATGTTCAAGGCTCGCGATCTCGCCTAGTTCTTTTCGGCCCTTCAGCCGCACGGACACGCGCGCCGCATGACCCTGACCGATATCGCGACGAGAACCTACAACCACGGCTGGCGGCTCGACCCGATCATTCGCAGCCTGCTCGATACGGATTTCTACAAGCTGCTGATGCTGCAGATGATCCGGAGCTTTCATCCGGATGTGCAAGTCACCTTCTCGCTGATCAACCGGTCCCGCCATATCCGGCTTGCCGATCTTGTCGATGAGAACGAGCTCAGGGCGCAGCTCGATCATGCCCGCGGTTTGCGCTTCAGCAAGAAGGAATTGATCTGGCTCGCGGGCAACAGCTTCTACGGCAGGACGCAGATGTTCTCGCCGGATTTCCTGGCCTGGCTCGCCGAATTCCAGTTGCCGGAATACGAGCTCAGGCGGGTGGACGGCCAGTACGAACTGCATTTCAGCGGCCCCTGGACGCACAGCACGATGTGGGAGGTGCCGGCCCTGGCGATCATCAACGAGTTGCGTGCGCGCCGGGTGATGGTTGGTCAGAAGCGCTTCTCGCTCGATGTGCTCTATGCCCGCGCCAAAGCGAAGATGTGGGCGAAGGTCGAGCGTCTGCAGCAGTTGCCGGAACTGCGCCTCTCGGATTTCGGCACGCGGCGCCGCCATGGGCATCTCTGGCAGCGCTGGTGCGTGGAGGCGCTGAAGGAGGGGCTCGGCCCACGCTTCACGGGCACATCGAATGTGCTGCTCGCCATGGACAATGATCTCGAGGCGATCGGCACCAACGCGCATGAGCTGCCGATGGTGCTCGCGGCGCTGGCAGACAGCGATGAGACGATGCTGGGTGCGCCCTACCGTGTGCTCGAGGAATGGAGCAAGGTCTATGGTGGCAATCTGCTGATCGCATTGCCTGACGCCTTCGGAACCACCGATTTCCTGCGGCGTGCGCCCGACTGGGTTGCGGACTGGACTGGGTTCCGTCCCGATAGTGCCCCGCCGATAGCCGCCGGCGAGCAGATCATCGCCTGGTGGCGCGAGAAGGGGCGCGATCCGCGCGAAAAGTTGCTGGTTTTCTCGGATGGGCTCGACGTCGCCGCGATCGAACGGGTCTACCAGCATTTCGATGGAAAGGTGCGCATGGCCTTCGGCTGGGGCACCGATCTCACCAACGATCTCGTCGGATGCTCGCCGGACGGTTCGCGCGCGCTCGATCCGATGTCGCTGGTCTGCAAGGTGACGCGGGTGAACGGCCAACCGGCGGTGAAGCTCTCCGACAATCCCGACAAGGCTTCGGGCGAGCCAGGCGAAGTCGGCCGCTATCGGCGGGTGTTCGGGGCGCACGCCGTATCTTCGCAATAGGGCGAGGCGAGTGCCGGCACGGGGGCGGTTTTCCTGCGTGCCCAATACCTTGGTTCAACTGGCGCGATGATTTCGGGATCGTTAACGCCCGCCAGTCGCATTTTGCGCAGGGGGCATTTCGACGCCGTGATTCGATTTCTGCTTGCAGCCGTTCTGGGCACGGCGCTTGCCGGCTGCGTTACGCCGGACCGAGGACTGACCTTCTCGGAGATACGCGATCTCAGGATCGTCGACGTTATCGTCGAAACGCCAAAGCCCGTCGACGGCCAGACAGCCATAGTCTGGCCGAAGGCTGGAATGGCCTATGCCGGCACGCAGAGGCCGGCATCGACCCGTCCCGTTTCCCTGGGGCGTGATCCTGCCGGAGCGGGCAATGGGCCGACGCAGGAGGAGGCTGCGTGGGATGAGAAATTCATGGCTCTCAGCCGGAGCGCGGCTGCTCGGACGCAGATGTACAGCACGCTGGCGCAGATCACTCGCGACAGCTTCCGAAAGCGCTTTACCGAACAGCCTTCGGGCAAGCACGCGGCCAAGCTGAAGGTCGTGGTGAGGTCGCTGATAGCTCCCGGTGGGCAGGCGAATTTCAGCGCGGACGTGATCGTGCTCGATGGGGTGACGGGGCGGCCGCTGACGCAATACCCTAACCTGACTGGCGTCAGGGCTGCATCGACTGCGGTCGTGCCTGCCACGCCCGTGGGAATCCTCATCGGGTTTGCTGCGCTCGCCATTGCCGACCAGATCCGGGGTGATCCAGCGTATGAGGCGATCGACAGTGCCTCCGCGTCGTTTTCCGCCTGGCTCCTGCGCGAGTAGCCGTGGCGGGGGCGTGGTTCGTGAGGGGCATTTAGGGGCTCCGGCCTTGGCCGGCTTGCGGTTGCTCGCCAAGGCCACGGACGGGGAGCTTTCTCGCGAACAGATTCCAGTGCCGGCTCACTGAGGGCGGCGGTCTCGTGACGATGCCCTGTGCGCAGGACGCATGCGGTTGGGGTGACGCGGTGCGCGGCTGGCGTCATCTCGCCCGCCACAGCTTGCATCGACGCGCAAAACCCCCTAATGCGACCCCGTTTTCCGGCCGGGGATGGCCGTCGTCGAGGAAAAGGTGTCATGGCCAAAGAGAAGTTTGCGCGGACGAAGCCGCACTGCAATATCGGAACGATTGGTCACGTTGACCATGGCAAGACGTCTTTGACGGCTGCGATCACGAAGGTTCTGGC